>NZ_JBOBEW010000010.1:0-43758 GCF_050589245.1 Endoryza foliicola
ACTATTATAAAAAGTTAGGGGGTAATCCATAAAGATTACCCCACTAAACAGGCTGGCATAAGCCGCCTAAAGCGTAAAAATAAATAATAAAAATCAATTGGTTTTTAACACAGAATCTCAGCGGTCGTTGCGGTGAAGCTACTCCGAATATCGAAGGCTAATCTGTGAAAATCTGTTGTAATCCGGGGTATCTGTGGTGAAAAATAAGACGGAAGAAATATAAAATCACGGAGGCTCAGGGGCACGGATATTCGCTGCGTGGTTCCTGAGCGGTTCCTGAGCTTGTCGAAGCGCAAACCGAAGGTTCAGCCGAAGGGCCGCCGCGGTAAAAAAGAAACTCCTCCGCGCCTCCATATACCCCCGCGGAGCGGCGATCTATTCAATCAATAGCATTGATAAAAAGGATTTTATCTAAAATGATGATTATCAAGTTTGTATAGAAAATATTTTCTGCGTTTACAAATCATTTACAAAATTTCCTACGATATTCCTGTTTCAAAAACTTAGTACAGAGCATTTAGAATCTTTTATTAAAAGGTTTTTGCAAGAAAAAGCATCTAATAACTAACCTATACTTTACTAAGCGCTTCTAACTCCCATATCCTTATCAGTCTTCTTTTTTCCTTTCGTCACTTCAACTAAGTCAGTATGAGGATTAGAGTCAATACGCTAGATGTTTTTCGGTTTATAGCTATTCTTTTGGTAGCGCTCTATCATTATTTTTTTCGATGGACAGAACTCCCCAATGTTTACCCTTACGGTAATCAATATGCGCGTTGGTTCAATCATGGAAATTTAGGTGTTCAATTTTTTTTCATGATCAGTGGATTTGTAATTTATTATACCCTTGAGAATACTAATTCAAGAAAGGAATTTTTTATCAAAAGATGGGTCCGTTTGTTTCCTTCAATGCTTGTAGCATCATTGTTAACGTATCTCTTGTTTATATGCTTCGACACACAGCAAATTAAACCCGAATCCCATTCTTTTTCCAATTTGCTTTATAGCCTTACGTTTTTAGAGCCAGGCTTATTAAATGTTTTTGATTCAAGTATTACATGGACATACCTCTCGGGGTCGTATTGGAGTTTATGGCCTGAGATACAGTTTTATGTATTGGCTGCATTGTTGTTTTTTTACAATAAGGAGAAGTTTTTGAGAAACTTTACCATGTTTTCTTTTTTAGTAATAATAGCGAATCAATTTATTGAGAAAGTAGTACTGAAAGATCGCTTCGGTATGCATTTACCGGAATTGGCAAAAGCAGAGCTGGGTCATTTAACGTTGCGTGTGTTTACACTAATGCATTATATTCAATACTTTCTTTTTGGGTCTTTGATGTATCGAATTTATCAAACCGATAAAAGGGTTGTTACTAAGCAATGGTTTTTTTATGCAGCGGGAATACTTGCGATTGTGATCCTTTGGGCGGGAAAAATGGAATGGCAGGTGAAATTCTTATTACTCTTTTTTGTTGGACTGTTTTATTTACTGAGTTTTCGAAAAATAGACGGGCTGGGAGATGCAGTTCCGGTTCTAACGAAGCAAGGAGCGAGTTCTTATTTCTTTTATTTGATACACGAACATTTGGGTATTTTGTTGATCAGTAAAACAGCAACTTTCCCTTTTGCCGATACAATGCTATATCCCATTTTGGTTATTATCTTATTAGGGATTCTTTCGGTACAATACACCAAATTTATTGAGAAGCGATTTTCAAAGTTCTTGCTTGCAAAATTCTTGAAATAATGGATGGTGCTACGATGCTTTCTTAATGGAGATATTGAAGCGATACGGAGATAAGTTCTTTTGCGACTCCTTTGCGCTCTCCGCGCACTTTGCGTGAGCATTTTAACGCAAAGTTTTAGTTGTCTCGAGTGCAGCACCCTGTGTTTAGTTGGGCTTCGCCGGAAGGAGGCCTTCGGCCAGCGCAACGTTGGCAGTCAGGTTGATTATATATTCTTCCGCCTTCGGCGGGGAAAGAAATTCTTAACGTAGTGTCGCAAAGAAGAAGGAGAAAACTCTTTGCGATTCCTTTGCGCGCTCCGCGCACTTTGCGGTGAATATTTTAACGCAAAGTTTTTAATGCTTCGAGTGCAGCACGCAGTGTTTAATTGGGCTTCGCCGGAAGGAGGCCTTCGGCCAGCGCAACGTTGGCACTGAACGAATTGAAATCTTTAAAAAGAAATTCATGCTCTCCCCTGTATTCCCCCGCGCAGCGGCTCTGCGTCTCCAGTAAATGAATTTCCGAATTTCATACTGCCAAAAACTCAAATTCATAAAACGCTCTCCAACCTTCAACCACAATAACTCTGCGTTCCGGCTGTTCCCGCCGCGCAGCGGCCTTTGCGTCCTTAAGTAAACGACTCTCCGAATTCCAAGCTGACAAAAACTTAACTAACTACAATCCCTCCAGCCTCCAACCACCATTCCTTTGCGCTCTCCGCGCACTTTGCGGTGAATATTTTAACGCAAAGTCTTAGTTGTCTCGAGTGCAGCACGCTGTGTTTAATTGGGCTTCGCCGGAAGGAGGCCTTCGGCCAGCGCAACGTTGGCACTAAACGAATTGAAATTTTTAATAAGAAATTCATGCTCTCCCCTGTATTCCCCCGCGCAGCGGCTCTGCGTCTCCAGTAATTGAATTTCCGAATTTCATACTGCCAAAAACTCAAATTCATAAAACGCTCTCCAACCTTCAACCACAATAACTCTGCGTTCCGGCTGTTCCCGCTCCGCGGGAGTTCAATACATATTAACGCAAAGTTTTAGTTGTCTTGAGTGCAGCACACTGTGTTTAGTTGGGCTTCGCCGGAAGGAGGCCTTCGGCCAGCGCAAAGTGGGCACTGAACAAATTGAATTCTTTAATAAGAAACTTTTGCTCTCCCCTGTATTCCCCCGCGCAGCCGCTCTGCGTCTCCAGTAAGTGACTCTCCGAATTCCAAGCTGACAAAAACTTAACTAACTACAATCCGTCCAGCCTCCAACCACCATTCCTTTGCGCGCTCCGCGTACTTTGCGGTGAATATNGCTCTGCGTCTCCAGTAAGTGACTCTCCGAATTCCAAGCTGACAAAAACTTAACTAACTACAATCCGTCCAGCCTCCAACCACCATTCCTTTGCGCGCTCCGCGTACTTTGCGGTGAATATTTTAACGCAAAGTTTTTAATGCCTTGAGTGCAGCACACTGTGTTTAATTGGGCTTCGCCGGAAGGAGGCCTTCGGCCAGCGCAACGTGGGCACTGAACGAATTGAATTCTTTGATAAGAAACTCATGCTCTGCCTTGTATTCCCCCCGCGGAGCGGCTTTGCGTCCTTAAGTAAACGACTCTCCGAAACTCGAGCTGCCAAAAACTTAAAGCAATAACAGCCTCTTCAACCTAAGACCATTATCCTTTGTGTTCCGGCTGTTCCCGAAATCCTACACAAAAACCCTTACCTCCTCCTAAAATCTTCCTTTAGCATTTTTGCTAATATTTCACCCTGTTTTTCTTGAATCGTGATGCAGGCTTAGTTTCACAGCCTTCGATGTTTAACCCCTTGTTTTTAAGTAGTTTGTATTTTTAATCCACTCCCATAAAAAAGCGGTTGGTGTTAAAAATATCCTATATTTGCCCAAATTGGGAATGCGTGTATTAACAAATGTTGACCGCAAACCCGCTATCCAATTCAATATCCGGTGCAAAAAGCCGAAACCAAACATATTTGTGGAAGGGTATAGGAGTACTAAAACAGTATTCTCTATACCCTTTTCTATTTGGGTAATTGAATGTAAGTTGTTGAAAAACACTTAGTTACAAAATAAATGTGTAACTGAGGAGGCGAAGCTCTGCCCCATGGTTAAAATGAACGAAAAGAAAAAATGGTATGCGGTGTACACCCGTCCGCGATGGGAAAAGAAGGTACATCAACTCTTGTCTGAGAAGGGACTGGAGAGTTACTGTCCGTTGAACAAAGTAAAACGGCAATGGAGTGATCGCATCAAAACTGTGGAGGAGCCACTATTCAAGAGCTATGTATTTGTGCGCATATCCGACGACGAACGAACAAGTGTTCGCATGACCGAGGGTGTGGTGAATTTTATTTACTGGCTTGGGAAGCCCGCCGTTATTAGCAATCGCGACATCGACCTCATCAAGCGTTTCCTTAACGAGCACCCGGAAGTAATTGCAGAACCGCTCGATATCAAAGAAAACGACTTAGTTCAAGTGAGTTCAGGATTATTTGCTGATGAGGAGGCGAAGGTATTGCAAGTGCGTAAGAAGATGGTGGAATTGAGAATAGAAAGCATCAATTATAGAATCACCGCCTGGGTGGAAAAGAAAAAAATTATTTTGAAAAAAACAAGCCCCTCCAAAACAATTGTAAAAGAATAACGGCGTTTTATTCGCTCAAACAGACGTAAACGCCTCGATTTCAGTAGTTTTGCTAAGGGTTATCCTTTAAAAAACGCTAATTTTTAAAACCAATTATGAAGAAGAATTTGCTTTGGTTGCTGGTACCGGCACTGCTTATGTTCGCCACCACCTCCTGCGTAACTCACAAACCGGTGCAATACCTCGAAGGCAGTTTTGATACCATCCCGCTTAAGAATGTGCAATGGAAGGAACCGGTAGTACAACCAGGAGATTTGATTTCTGTAGTTATATACAGTGATAATGCATCTGCATCTGCTTTGTACAATTTAAATGGCTCTGTTGGAGTAGCTAACGGAATTAATACCGGTATAGCAACAGCTTCAAACGGAAATGATACGAAAGGCTATTTGGTAGACAAAGATGGAAATGTAACTATTGTTGGAGTTGGAAAATTGCTCGTTGGTGGCAAAACCAAACTGCAAATTTCAAATGAATTAATGGACTATTTTAAACGCAATGATCTTTTAAAGAATCCGATAGTAGATGTAAGATTTTTAAATTTTAAGATTACAGTAATGGGAGAAGTTGCACGCCCTGGCTCCTATAGTATTCCTACCGAAAAGGTAAATCTCATGGAGGCTATTGGATTAGCCGGTGACTTTGGCCCCTTCGCTAGAAAAGATATTGTAACAATAATAAGAGAAGAGAACGGTCAACGTAGTTTTGCGCGATTAGACATGTATGATGCTTCGATCTTTGCATCACCTTACTATCAACTTCAACAAAATGACATAATCATAATTCCTGCTAATAAAAAGAAAGAAGCAGCGAATGATCAAATGACACTGCGATATATTACTGTTGCTACTTCCGTAATAAGTGTTACAGCTATCCTTATTAATCTATTCAAGTAATTTCTGTTTATGAGTGAAGATATTTTGAAGAATCAGGAAACATCGAAGCAAAGTGTGACGCCTCGTGAGCACTTTATGCGCTATATGCGTTTTCTGCCATGGGTAACCATTTCCGTTGCGATTTGTTTACTTCTTGCGTATATAAAAATTCGGTACGAAGTGCCGATATATGAAGTTAAAAGCAAGTTACTTGTAACAAGGAATGCGCCTTATGCTAGCTCAGGAGAAAAGTTTGACGATATCTTTGGTGTGCAAAATCAGACACGTATAAATGATGAGATTGAAGTGATTCGTTCGCGATCTATGGCAGCAAGAGTTATTAAGTCTCTTGGTTTGCAAACGAATTACATAAACAAAGGCAAGATCAAATCAACGCACTTGCAAGCTAGTGATGCTCCACTAATTTTTGAAGCCTTGCATCTAGATGACAGTACTTCTTCTTACAGTTTTCTAATTAACATGAGTGACACTTACTATACGATTGGTGAGTTACCACAAAAGTATAGTTATGGGCAGATTGTGAATAAAAATGGAGTAGGATTTAGAGTCATTAAGAATGAAAGGGGATTAAGAGGATTTGCAACCAATATTTTTGAAGTAAGCTGGATGCCACTTGAAAAGGCAGCCGCCTCTTTAGCAGGAAGCATAAATGTAGCATTAGCAACAGAAGGAACAAACGTTATTGCACTTTCATACAGAACTGACAATATCTCAATTGGTGTAGCCATAATCAACGAGTATATGGCGCAATACCAAGGGTCTACTTTAGAAGATAAGCGGGAAACTGCAGAGTCTACTTTACGTTTTATAGATGATCAACTTCGATCAGTACAGAAAGATTTGGGTGGTGCTGAACAGAATTTACAAAGCTACCGTGAGCAAAATCAAGTATTTAACCCTGACTTACAAGGGCAAATGATGTTTGATGAGATTTCGGAAAGCCGGAAGCAATTAGCTACCCAAACATTTCAGTTGCGCGTAACTGATTTTCTGATCAACTATTTATCTGATCAGAAGAACACATTCAAAAAGGTTTCTTTAAGCTTGGGGATTGAGGAGCCGGCTCTTCTGCAGTTGATAGGGGAGTTTAATAGATTGCAATTGGAAAGAGAAACAGCATTAAAAACTGTACCAGCTGGGCATCCGAACATTCGCAATATGGAAAGTTCAATTGAAAGAATTCGTGCAGATCTGGTTGAGGCATTGCAGAATGTAAAACGCACACAAACAATGTCTTTTAATGACTTGTCCGCAAAAAGCAAAGAAGCAGAATCAAGAATTACTTCGATACCATTAAAGGAAAGAAAGGGAGGTGAAGTAGAAAGACAACAAGTAATACTTCGAGAACTGTACCAGTATTTATTGCAAAAGAAATTAGAGACATCTATTGCATCGGCTTCAACCATTTCTAACATTAAAGTAATGGAGTCTGGAATGTCGAATGGTGTACAAGTTTCTCCGAATAAGAGAAGTATTTATTTGATCGCAATAATCATTGGTATTGGATTACCGGGTGCTATTATTTTCTTAATTGATTATTTAAACGACAAAGTAAAAAATCGAATCGACATTCAGAATTTGACCGATACTCCAATCCTTGGAGAAATTGGTCACTCGGCCGAAGGTGATACTGGTGCACTGGTAGTGAGCAGTAGAGGTAGAAGTGTAGTTGCAGAACAGTTCCGTATTGTTCGATCTAACTTGAATTATATCTTGCCAGGAGTAGAGAAGCCTGTAATAATGGTGACTTCAACATATAGTGGTGAGGGTAAATCATTCGTCAGTACCAATATTGGTGGCGTACTAGCACTTAGCGGAAAGAAGACGGTCATCCTCGAGTTTGACATACGCAAACCTAAGATCTTAAAAGGTTTGAAGATCAATGATAAGTTTAAGGGTATTACCAATTTTGTTATTGGTGCAAATAGCATGGATGAAATCGTTTATCCGGTTCCTGATCGAGAGAATCTCTTTATTATTCCTTGCGGACCAATACCACCAAACCCTTCAGAAATGCTCCTGAGCCCGCGAATTGCTGAAATGTTTGCATGGCTGAAGCAAAATTTTGATGCCATCATCATTGATACTGCGCCGGTAGGGCTAGTGAGTGATGCCATCACCTTGGGTCAATTTGCTGACTGTGCGGCTTACATTGTTCGTCACAACTATACTAATAAGAAGCAGATCTTATTGTTAGATGATTTGTATCGTTCTAAGAAATTGCCGCATCTCAGTGTAATCATCAACGATATCCGATTCGCTACGGGTTATGGCTCTTACTATGCTTATAGTGGTTATGGTTACGGTCATGGCTATGGTTATGGATATGTACACGCATATAGCAGTGATTATTTCGATCATGAGAAGCCAAATGGGCAGAAAAGAAGAAAAAAGCACCGCTCTCCATTAAGGAAATTGTGGGATAAAATAATGAAATAACAAGAAATCAAAGAGCAGTAGACATGGCAGAAATTGTTCAATCGAACGAATGGGATATTGAGATAAAACCTTCTGAGAGTGTTTTCAAAGTTAACTTGAAGGCAGTTTGGAAGTATAGAGATCTCTTACTGCTTTTGGTAAGAAGAGACTTTGTTGCTTTTTACAAGCAAACCATTCTTGGTCCAATTTGGTTTTTTATTCAACCACTGCTAACTACAGTGATGTATCTATTGATCTTTGGTCGTGTAGCAAAGCTATCAACCGATGGGCTACCCGGACTAATATTTTATATTTCTGGAGTCACTTGTTGGAATTATTTTTCTGAATCATTGACAAAAACGTCGGATACTTTTATTACAAATGCTAATATTTTCGGGAAAGTTTATTTCCCTAGGCTAGTTATTCCTTTGTCTATTATCTTAAGTAATTTGATACGTTTCGGAATTCAATTTCTATTGTTTGTTGCTGTTTGGATTTATTATTTGGTTGATGGAACAATAGAGCCAAATTGGGGGTTGATGTATCTTTTCCCATTGTTGATTTTAATGATGGCAGGGTTATCGTTAGGACTTGGAGTGATATTTTCATCGTTAACGACAAAGTATCGAGATTTACGATTTCTATTGACTTTTGGAATTCAACTATTAATGTTTGCAACGCCAATTGTATACCCATTGTCACTCGCTCCTCAAAAGTACAAATGGCTGATTGTGATGAATCCTTTTACACCAATCATTGAGACGTTTCGATATGTTTTTTTAGGAAAGGGAGCGTTTGAATGGATGTACTTGGGTTATAGTTGTATTGTTATTTTTATTATTCTTTTATTGGGAACAATAATTTTTAATAGGGTTGAAAAAACCTTCATGGATACCGTATAATATGAGTTCAAACGCAATTGAAATACACAACGTATCAAAACTTTATCGATTAGGTGAGGTGGGAACCGGAACCTTAAGTCATGATCTAAACAGATGGTGGCATAAAATAAGAGGTAAAGAAGATCCATATATGAAATTGGGTCAAGAAAATAAAAGAGATTCGGCGGGTAGTCAATACGTTTGGGCAATTAACGACGTGTCTTTTAATGTTCCTCAAGGTTCAGTATTTGGCATTATTGGTAAAAATGGTGCTGGAAAGTCTACTCTATTAAAGATATTGTCACGTGTTACAGCTCCTACAAAAGGTACAATTAGAGCCAAGGGTAGAATTGCATCACTATTGGAAGTAGGAACAGGGTTTCATCCGGAATTGACTGGAAGGGAGAACATCTTCTTGAACGGAGCGATACTTGGAATGACAAAGCAAGAAATTAAGCGAAAGTTTGATGAAATTGTCGATTTCGCGGGTGTGTCAAGATATATTGACACTCCTGTAAAAAGATATAGTAGCGGGATGTATGTGCGGCTGGCCTTTGGTGTTGCAGCCCATTTGGAAAGTGAGATATTAATAGTAGATGAAGTACTTGCTGTTGGTGATGCTGAATTTCAGAATAAGTGTTTAGGAAAGATGAGTGAAGTAAGTAAAGGCGAAGGACGTACAGTACTTTTTGTTAGTCACAATATGGGAGCCGTAAAAAGTCTTTGCAACGGTGCCGTATTGATGCAACGTGGTACAGTTTCTAAAATTGGAGCAACTAGTGACATAATTGAAGATTATTTATCATCAGATTCGGAAGTAGAAAGATTCAAGCAGTGGCATGAAAATCATCCAGGAGATAGAACTGTTCAGCTCGATAAAATTCAAATACTTGATAGAAAGAACTCTCTTGATCTTACGTTGGTTTCGTCTGATGTTGTTACCGTTGAGGTATATTATACATTAACAGAAGAGGTTAAAGATTTGCGAGTAGTTGTTAATATATTGACTTTTGATGGAACGGAAGTCTTTTCAACAAGTGATTTTCGCTACCAAGACCAATCGAGAGTTAGAAAGGCTGGTAAGTATAAATCTTCCTTTACTATTCCTGGTAATTTCTTGACTGTTTCACGCTACTTTGTTTCGGTTGATATTGATATACCAATGACAAAGGCCTTTGTTTTAAATCAAACGGTTGCTTTTTCAATTGATGAGCTTGTTACGAATGATCTGGGGATGACTATCGCAAGGAAGCCATCAGGAGTTATTCATCCAATTTTGCCCTGGAATGTTGAAAAAATTGGCTAAATGAATTTCATAAAAAGAGTTTTTAGATTCGGAATTAGGAAGTTGGACAATTTATTTTGTTGGACTCTGGATCAATTCCCGGTTTTTAAGTGCGTAAGAGAAACTCAAAGAACTCAAGTTCCGATTTCTTACAAACAAGTATGGAAGCAACGGGTTCTGGGTGCAGGTAAATCACCTTATTGGCCGGTACATCCTGCTAGTAAAATAAACCAATTCAAAAATATATGTATTGGAGTAGAGACCAGTCCGGGATATGAACCAGGTTGCTATATACAAGGTATTGGTAAAGTTTATATAGGAGACTATACGCAAATTGCTCAAAATGTTGGCATTATTTCTTCCAATCATGATTTGTATGATAATTCCATACATCACCATGAAGAAGTTCATATCGGCCGATACTGTTGGTTAGGAATGAACTCTGTTGTATTACCCGGTGTACGATTAGGTGATTTTACCGTAGTTGGAGCGGGGGCGGTTGTTACAAAGTCATTTCCAGAGGGCTATTGTGTAATTGCCGGCAATCCTGCCAAGATCATCAAGACGTTGGAGAAAGACAAATGTGTTGAATATAAATCTGATCGTGAATATGTTGGTTTTATTCCTAAAAACGAATTCGAGTCGTTTCGGAGTAAAAATCTTTGGATCTAAAAGTTATGAAAATGAGCTACAAACAATGTTCTAATTGTATTCTTGATACAAATGATGACCCTAACATTACCTTTGATGAAAAGGGGATTTGTAACCATTGTCATTACTATCATAAGCAAAGAGAGCTCTTTATTCGTGAAGGCGATATTGGTTTGAATCTTTTGAATAACACTGTAAACACTATTAAGGAGTACGGAAAGAATAGAAAATACGATTGTTTAATTGGCGTTAGTGGAGGTGTTGATAGTAGTTATGTAGCATACATAGCCCATAAGTACGGGTTAAGGGCCTTGTGTGTGCATTTTGATAATGGATGGAATAGTGAACTCGCTGTACAGAATATCGAAAATATTGTAAATAAATTAGGCTTTGATTTATATACCTATGTTATCGATTGGAATGAGTTTAGAGACTTGCAGCTTGCATATTTGAGAGCCTCAGTTGTTGATATAGAAGTGTTGACTGATCATGCGATTTACGGAACGCTATTCAAGATTGCTAAAGAAAACGATATTAAATACGTGCTAGGCGGACTAAATGTTCAAACAGAAGGAATTCTGCCTTACCACTGGACTTACAATAAGAAAGACTATATCAACATTAAAGCTATTCATAAGCTTTACGGCGAAAACGAGCTCAAGACATTCCCTTTCTTAGATAAGAAAATGAAGAAGTTTATAAAAAATTCGGGTGTTGAGTTTGTAAATTATTTAAACTGGATTCCATTTAATAAGGATGAGGTTAAGTCTCTTCTTCAAAGTGAATTAGCCTGGAGAGATTATGGCGGAAAACATTATGAAAGCTTATGGACTAAATTCTATCAAGGATATATTCTGCCTGTAAAGTTTAAGATCGACAAGAGAAAAGCTCATTTGTCTACATTGATATGCAGTGGTCAGATCACTAGAGAGGAGGCATTGATTGAATTACAGCAACCTTCGTATAATCCTTTAGAATTGAAGCAAGATAAAGAGTATGTTTTAAAGAAGTTGGGGTTAACCGAAAATGAATTCGAGGCAATTATGAATACGCCCGTGCGTGACCATAGAGAGTTTGATACTGAAGGGTCTTTTTTCAATTATTATCCTATTTTAAAGCCCATGAAACCCTTGTGGGAAGGATTTAAAAACTTAACAGGTATTAGAAAGTGATGAATCCAGTTGTTTCTATTATTACACCTTCCTTTAATCGTGCTGATATTATTCATGAAACTGCGGAAAGTATCTTTAAGCAAACTTATCCGCATTGGGAGTGGATGATTGTGGATGATGGAAGTACAGACAATAGCTGGGAATTGATAAAGAGTTATGCTGAAAAGGATTCTAGAGTTAGAGTCTTTCAACGAGATCGAGATCCAAAAGGTGCCGCAGTATGCAGAAACATTGCAGTTGAAAAGGCTACTGGAAAGTATGTAATTTTTCTTGACACAGATGATCTTTTGGCTTCATTTTGCATTGAACAAAGGGTTAAAGCTGCAGAATCAGAAGTGAATGCAGATGTTGTCATTTTTCCCATGCTTATGTTTAAAACAGAGCCAACCGACCTCGGATTGCTTTGGAATATAGACAAAGACAGGGATGATATAGAGCGGATATTATTTGGTGATGCTATTTGTCAAGGTACCGGTACAATTTGGAAGCGCGATAAGTTCCTTGAAGTTGGTGCCTGGAGACAAGACTTGGCGGTTTGGCAAGATGTAGAATTGCATTTGCGAACTATGATCGGCGATGTGATTTATAAAAAGCGCATGGATCTAAAGCCTGATATTTTTTTGCGAATAAGTGATGTTAGTTTATCCCGAACAGGTTACCATTCTATCAATAAATGGCGAAGTAGAGTAAAAGTTTTACTGCAAACTATTGAAGGATTGAAAGAGAAAGGTCAATTAGCGAAGTATATTCATGGAATTCAGAATGTTGCAGTAGACCTGGTGACTGGTGGAGTAAAAAGTGGATATTGGGCAGAAGTCAGTGATTTGACGAAGACTCTAGGTCGAAACGGAGTGCTTAATGAGAGTCAACAGACTTTTTTTAAAAGATATATGCTTTTTCGACGCCTTAAAGGGTATAAAATAAATTCTCTAGACCGTTTGTTTGACACTCGCATACAGAAAATGATTACACCTTATGACAACACTTTGAATAAAGTTGTATACGAAGGAGAAATAGTGATATGAGTCGAGTATACCCTAGCATTGCGGCGATTATACCGGTCAAAAACGGATTCCCGGAAATAAAAGACTGTATTGAGGGACTTCTTAACCAATCGGTTCCTCTTTCAAGAATCATCGTTATTGACTCTGGATCAACCGATGGTACGCTAGAATATTTGAAGTCGATTAATAAGGTTGAAGTTAAACATATTGATCCTTCTACATTTAGTCATGGCCTTACAAGGAATTTGGGGCTTGAGCTGACAAATGAGGAATTGCTCTATTATACAGTTCAAGATGCACGACCTGTTGATTCTCTCTTATTACAAACACTAATCAATACGCTCGAGGAGTCAGATGCGGTTGCAGTTTGTGGACAACAAGTTACGCCACACGATCTCAATAAGAATCCTTTAGATTGGTTTTTCCCAATAACAAAGCCTGAGCCTATTTATTATCAGTTAACAGAGCCGTCTGAATTTGATCGCCTATCACCAGAGCAGAAGAAGCAGTTTTGTAGTTGGGATAACGTTAATGCTTTATATAAAAGATCGGCACTGGAAGAAGTTCCTTTTGAGCAGGTTGTGTTTGGTGAAGATATGATTTGGGCAAAGAGAACCCTACTAAAGGGCCGAAAAATAGCTTATAACTACAATGGTCGTGTTTATCACTATCATTTAGAAAATCCGGAATATACGTTTAAGCGACTGTTTACAACCTTCTATTTTCGATATGTTACATTTGGGCTAGTTCCAAATGTTCAAAGGACATCTATCAAGGATCGACTTAAGATTATTTATATATTGCTTAAAAGGTTAAAGTTTTCACCTACTCGAATTTGGAAATGGTATAGCTATACAATTGAATTAAAGAAGGCTGCGTTTAAGAGTTCATTAATTTTTAATCAATCGTTGGCAAAAGGGATGGATGAATTAGAACAAGTTCATGAGAAATATTGTGGTAAAGCCCCCGTACCATTAAAAAATACCGCACTATGAGCTCCCCGATAGTAAGTGTATTGATGACTTCTTTTAATCGCGAAAACTTTATAGAATTGGCGGTGGAAAGTGTACTGTCTTCTAATTTGAACGACTTTGAATTGATTATTGTGGATGATGGATCAGTAGATAAAACAGTTGAGATAGCACGAAGTTATCAGACGAAGGATTCAAGAGTGAAAGTATACTGTAACGATGTAAATCTAGGAGATTATCCAAATCGAAACAAAGCGGCTTCATATGCAAATGGCAAGTACATAAAGTACCTGGATAGCGACGATATTATGTATCCACATACCCTTAATGTGATGGTAGATAGTATGGAACAGTTTCCGGAAGCTGGTCTTGGATTAAGTGGGAAAGGAAAGAAAGACATGCCTCACCCGTATTTGTTGACTCCAGACCAAGCATACAGGGAACATTTTGGAGGATTTGGACATTTAGATCGAGCTCCTGGTTCTGCAATTATACGACGGGATGTTTTTGAGAAAGTAGGGGGCTTTACTGGTAAACGAATGATTGGGGACAATGAACTTTGGCTGATACTTGCTCGATATTACCCCGTAGTTATTTTTCCACCTGATTTATATTGGGCTAGAACACATGCTGGTCAAGAGTCTAAGTCAGACTATGCAAAAAAATATGCTTCTTTGAGAAAATCGATTTTCATTGATGCCCTGAATCATCCTGATTGTCCTCTACCGGTTTTAGAAAGGAAGAATATAATTAAGAATCTGAGCAAAGTAAACTATAAAAGAAAACTCATAAATCTATTCCGTTGAAACGTATTTCAATAGTTTTCGGAACTCGGCCCGAGGCAATTAAAATGGCACCAGTTATTCAGCAACTTCGTAAAGTAGAAGAATTCGAAGTTTCTGTTTGCTTTACAGGTCAGCACAAGGAAATGGTTTTGCCATTGATCGATTTTTTTGATCTTAAAATCGATTCGATGCTTGACGTGATGCAACCCAATCAGTCACTTGCAACTCTGACTTCTACATTGGTTCGGGAATTGGATTCTTATGTTGCGAGTTTTAAGCCTGATATTGTTTTAGTTCAAGGTGATACAACCACAGCATTTTGTGCAGCTTTGGTTTCATTTTATAGAAAAATTAAAGTTGGTCACATCGAAGCAGGGCTAAGAACGCATACTATTGATAGTCCATTTCCGGAAGAATTTAATCGACAAGTTATTGGAAAAGTTACTGCTTTTCATTTTGTGCCAACTAATGTAGCAAAAAGAAACCTCCTTGATGAGGGTGTTCCTTCCGAATCAATTTATTTAACAGGCAATACTGTGATTGATGCTCTTCAGTTTGCCGTAAAAAAAATTGATACAAATTCTGATAGTTACAAAGTTGAATTTGATTGGTTGAAAGCAGATACTAAAATGGTGCTTATCACTGGTCATAGAAGAGAAAACTTTGGTGTTGGATTTGAAAACATTTGCAAAGCCATAAGTACACTTGCACAAAATAATCCCGATTGTCTTTTTGTATATCCTGTTCATTTGAATCCAAATGTGCAAGAGCCGGTGAATCGAATTCTAAATGGTTTGCAAAATATAAAACTTATACCTCCGGCAGACTATATTTCATTTACTCAGTTAATGGAAAAGTCATTTTTTATATTAACTGATTCAGGTGGAGTGCAAGAAGAAGCTCCGTCTTTAAACAAGCCAATATTAGTAATGAGAGAGTCTACTGAAAGGATGGAAGTGGTTGATGCAGGTGCGGCTGTATTAGTAGGGACAGATCCGGTTAGAATAGTTAATTATGCTCAAAAGCTAATTAATGATGACAAGTTTTATAAGTCTATGGCAAATGTTGCTAATCCCTATGGCAATGGTAAAGCTGCTGAAGAAATAGCTAGTATTCTTCTGAAAAATTTATAATAAATGAAGTTACTGGTACTAAATGAAAATTATCCTCATCTTGAAAATTTGATGGGAAATGTGTTCGTTCACGTGCGCGTGAAGGAATATCAGAAAAACCATCAAGTGAAAGTCTTTTCTTTCTTTCATAAGCCAAGGGTTATTAACTACGAAGGAGTTGAAATATCTTTTTTTCAAGAGAGCCAAGCTCTTGTAAAAGCTATTCAAGAGTATAAGCCGGATAGGATAATTGTGCATTTTTATCATTCTTGGATGCTTGAAGAACTTTTTAAAGTGGTAAAGGTTCCTTACTTGATTTGGGTTCATGGGTATGAAGCATTAGGTTGGTATCGAAGAATGTTCAACTACAGCTGGTATTCTCCGGTTTTTTTCCGATTCATAAAAGAGAATACCATTCAACAATTGAATCTTCGCAAACTAATACAATACGCAAGTTCTCGCGACGACATCCACTTTGTTTTTGTCTCAGAATGGATGAAACGAATTACTGAAGAAGATACACTGTCAAAAGTTAAGCGCTATTCAATTATCGCTAACCCTATTGATACCGATCTGTTCAAGTATATTCCAAAAACTATTGAGCAACGGACTCGCGTTTTGTTATTGAGGTCTTTTCATACTCGGAAATATGCCAATGATATTTCTGTAAAAGCAATTCAAATATTATCTCAAAGAGACGTATTTAAAAACTTTCAGTTTACGCTAAGAGGCACAGGCCATTTGTTTAAACCCCTAACGGAGCCTTTAAAAAAGTTTGATAATGTAGAGTTGATAGAAGGTCCGGTTAGGCAAGTCTTGATTCCTGAAGTACATAAAAATTACGGAGTTTTCTTGTGCCCAACTCGGCAAGATGCACAAGGGGTTTCAATGTGTGAAGCCATGAGCAGCGGCCTCGTTCCTTTGGCGTCTAATAATACTGCTATCCCAGAGTATGTAAAAGACCGATTCTCCGGCCTTCTATCTAATTCAGCGACAGAGTTGGCAGATCACCTTGAACTTTTATATAATTCGCCCGATTTATTCGTAGACTTGAGTACGAACGCAGCCGCAGAAATGAGAAGGATTTGTTCCATGGAAACTGTTGTGAGTCAGGAACTAGATGTAATTGTTAACCCATAAACCTCAATAAAATGATTTCCAAACTGATTCGCAAAATTCTAGGAAAACCTTCCTTTAGTTCTAAATCCTATTGGGAAAGTCGATACTCTGCAGGAGGAAACTCCGGAGACGGTTCCTACGGGAAGCTTTCAGAATTTAAAGCTGACTATATAAATGGTCTGATTAGTAAACATGGAATTCAAACTGCGATTGAATTTGGAGTAGGTGACGGCAATCAACTTACTTTAATTAATTATCCAAGTTTTGTAGGTATTGATATTTCGAAGACAATTATTGAAAAGTGTAAAGAGAAATTCCAAGGTGATAGCTCCAAGTCATTTTATGTATATGATGCGTCTTTACCTGTCTTGAGCCAAAAATTTGATATAAGCTTGTCTCTCGATGTGTTGTATCATTTAGTCGAAGAAGCGGTTTTTGTTGGTTATTTAAAAGATCTCTTTAAAACAAGCAGCAAATATGTTTTAGTTTATAGTACGAACTTCCTTGAAAACGAAACAGATCATGTATATCATCGTGAGTTTACAAAGTATGTTGAATCTATGTTCCCTGAGTTTAAGTTGATTGAAATTACTGAGAATCCATTCTATGGATACGGTCAACAAAAATCAAGGGCTAATTTCTATTTATTTGAAAAAAACGGACAATAATAGGCTCCACGAGTAGCGTTATTAAGCAAATGCAAATGGATGATCGCAATCGTTAACTACGGGCTCGGTAACCTCACGAGCATCCAAAATATGTTCAAAAGGCTTGGTATTGAAGCGGTGATCACTTCCGACTTCGAAACCATCAAAGCCGCGTCCAAACTACTTCTTCCCGGAGTAGGCCATTTTAAAAAGGGCATGGACAATCTCAAGGAATCCGGATTGCAAGACCTCCTGAACGAAGAAGTACTGGTAAAGAAAAAGCCCATCCTGGGTATTTGCCTTGGAGCGCAACTTATGACCAGTCACAGTGAAGAGGGCGATGTAGACGGACTGAATTGGGTGAGTGCCGACACCATCCGGTTCCGCACCGAATCTGTACCGGGTCTGAAAGTACCCCATATGGGATGGAGCGATATCAGCACCAAGGATCAGAATCCGCTTTGGAACGCCCTTCCCGCAGAACCACGCTTTTACCATGTACATACCTTTCATTTCAAGATAAAAGACGAATCCGCTACCAGTGCTACCACACACTACGGCTACGATTTTGTATGTGCTTTTCATAAAGACAATATTTACGGTACACAGTTTCACCCCGAAAAAAGTCACAAATTCGGGATGAAAGTGTTTGAAAACTTCGCAAAACTCTAATCCATGGCAAGAGTACGTATCATACCGGTTCTATTGCTGCAAAATGGAGGGTTGTACAAAACCGTAAAATTTCAAAAACCTCAATATGTGGGCGATCCCATCAATACGGTGAAAATCTTTAACGAGAAAGAAGCCGATGAACTGGTATTGCTCGACTATACGGCTTCTCGCGATAAACGCGGGATCGATCATAAAAAAATAGCAGAGATCGCCGGCGAAGCTTTCATGCCCATGGCATACGGCGGCGCCATTCGTAGTTTCGATGATGCTAAGAAAGTATTCGACGATGGCTACGAAAAAGTAGTCCTGAATTCCATTCTCTTTTCCAATACCGCTTTGGTTCGGGAAATTGGCAATGTGTACGGAGCACAGGCAGTTGTTGGATCCATTGACGTAAAGAAAAACCTTTTTGGTAGATACAAAGTACATGGATTTTCCGGTACGCAGAGTTCGGGGAAAGATCCTGTAGAATGGGCTAAAACATTGGAAGAAGCAGGCATCGGTGAAATTATGGTAAACAGCATCGACCGCGATGGAACTTGGGAAGGCTACGATCTTGACCTGGTTGAAAAAGTTGCCGCTGCTGTTTCTGTTCCTGTTATTGCATGTGGTGGAGCCGGTGGTTTCAGTGATTTTGAAAAAGCAGTTCAGCACAAAGCCTCTGCTGTAGCAGCGGCCAGTATGTTTGTATATCAGAAAAAAGGAATGGGAGTTTTAATCAGTTTTCCTACTGGAAAAAGGTTAAACAATTAAACTAATTGATCAAATTATTTTTAATTCTTAATTAATAATTCAACATGAATTTCGCAATTATCGGATGTGGACGAATTGCACAGCGCCACGCAGAACATATCGCAAAAATTGGAACCTTGGTAGCTGTATGTGATACGGTAGAAGAAAAAGCAAAAGCCTTGGGCGAAAAATACGGAGCGAACACCTATACCGATTCTAAGGAATTATTGGCGAATGAAAAATCGATCCAAGTAGTGAGCATCTGTTCTCCGAACGGATTGCATGCTGAACATACCATACAAAGTTTGCGTGCCGGCTTTCACGTACTGTGTGAGAAGCCAATGGCATTGAGTGTGCAAGATTGTGGTGAAATGATCAAAGAAGCCGAGAAAGCCAATCGTCGATTGTTTGTGGTAAAGCAAAACCGCTTCAATCCACCCGTTGCTGCCGTTAAGAAATTGATTGATGATGGTCGCCTTGGAAAAATTTATTCTGCGCAATTAAGTTGCTTCTGGAATCGTAACAATGAATACTATGCGAATTCTTGGAAAGGCACGCTGGCACTCGATGGCGGTACTTTGTACACGCAGTTCAGTCATTTCGTTGACTTATTATATTGGTTGGTAGGGGATGTGAAAGACGTAAAAGCCTATATCCAAAACTATCATCACGAGGGAATTATTGAATTTGAAGATACAGGTGTTGCAACCCTACAATTCTATAATGGAGCCATCGGTACCATTAACTATTCAGTGAATAGTTACGATAAAAACATGGAAGGATCTCTCACTTTATTTGGTGAAAAGGGAACCGTGAAAATTGGAGGTCAGTATTTGAACGAATTAGAATACCAAAGCATTGAAGGCTACGAAATCAAAGACCTTCCACCCGGCAATCCCCCAAATAACTACGGCAAATACTTCGGCTCCATGAGTAATCATGATAAAGTGTACAAAAACGTCATCGAAGTTTTGCAAGACGGTGGTGTAATTGCTACCAATGGTTTTGAAGGATTAAAAACTGTAGAGATCATTGATAAGATATATTCGGCGGCAGGAAGAGGATAATTAATAATTAATAAGTAATAATTAATAATGAAACAGCCGGCGGTCAGGTTGATTGAATTTCGGAGACTAATCTGTGAGAATCTGTATTAATCTGTGGTATCTGTGGTGAAAGAGGAGGGAGGAAGAGGAAAAAGAACAGGAAGAAGAACAGGGGGAAGGAAATGCATAAAGACTGCCAGCGCTGCGGTGAAAAAGAAAAGACCAGCACACCAAAAACATTCAAAAAACAGAACCTTTAGCCCCTTCTAAGGGTTTTCTTTCATTAAATATATGAGCCAACATCACCCTCACGTTAAATTCTTCGAGTCGAAGATCACGCCCGACGTACAGTTCGGCGAAAATGTAAAAGTGGTGCAGCCCGTAAACATGTACGGCTGCAAAGTAGGCAACAACTGCTTTATCGGGCCTTTCGTAGAAATTCAAAAATCAGTATCCATTGGCGACTATACCAAAGTGCAAAGCCATACGTTTATATGTGAGTTAGTAACCATTGGTTCGAACTGCTTTATTGGACATGGAGTGATGTTTATCAACGACTTATTCAGTGAAGGCGGTCCCGCCGGTGGCGACCAAACCAAATGGAAGCACACAGTTATCGGTAACCATGTTTCCCTCGGCAGCAATGCCACCATCCTCCCCGTGAATATTTGCGATCATGTAGTGATTGGCGCAGGTAGCGTTGTCACTAAAAACATCACCGAACCCGGCGTTTACGCGGGCAATCCGGCGAAAAAAATCCGTTCAATCGAACCAAAATGAGCAATGTAGTTGTAAGAGCTGTCAACAAATTAAACCATCTGTTCTTCAAAACAGTGGGCAAACATATCGGTATGGGAAGCCCGGTCTCTAAGTCGACCTGGGAACAACAATACAGCAGCGATGTATGGGACTATCTTGAAAACCCCGATGAAGCTGAACATTATGAATGCATTGTTGAGTTCTACAAGAAATATACCTCATTAAATGCTTCTATTTTAGACATTGGCTCCGGCAAAGGAGTGCTCTATTCTTATTTTAAGAAATGGCAACCGGTTTCATTTTTTGGTATTGACATATCCGATAATGCTGTTAAAGCTGCGGCCAAGCAATTTCCGGAAGCAAAATGGGAGACAGTTAACTACGACAACCAGTATGTGGATGGAAAGTTTGACGTTGTAATTTTTAATGAGACACTTTATTATTTTACCCGTCCGGTAAAAACGATCAAAAAGTGTTTGGATGAAAACATGAAATCGAATGGCCTCTTCATTATTTCCATGTGTGAATATGAAGGACATGATAAAATATGGAAGGACCTTGAAAAAGTGCTTACTGTAAAAGAAGAAAGAACCATCACCAATTCCAAAGGACAAACCTGGGTTACCAAAGCCCTAGTACTAAAACTACTTTAAAATGCAATCAATTCCTTTTGTAGACCTCTACGCTCAGTATCTCTCTATCAAGTCTGATATAGATACTGCTATTGAGAATACCATTAAGAATACCAGTTTTATCGGAGGTAGTCCGGTAAGTAATTTTGAGAAAGCCTTTGCAGCTTATTTGGGTATCGATCATGTAATTGCCTGTGGCAATGGTACCGATTCTTTGGAAATCATTCTGAAAGCATGGGGCATTGGTGAAGGGGATGAAGTGATTGTGCCTGCACATTCCTGGATTAGTACTTCCGAGGCAGTAGGCAATGTGGGAGCGAAGCCGGTGTTTGTAGATATTGAAGCAGACTATTATACCATAGATCCTTCAAAAATCGAAGCTGCCATCACTTCCAATACAAAGGCCATTATTCCGGTGCATTTATTCGGTCATCCGGCCGATATGCCTGCTATCATGGCCATTGCAAAAAAGCATGGTTTGAAAGTAATGGAAGATTGTGCGCAAGCACATGGCGCTACCATTAATGGGAAAATGATCGGAACCTGGGGCGATGCCTCCAGCTTCTCTTTTTATCCCGGCAAGAATTTAGGTGCATATGGTGATGCGGGATGCATGGCTACCAATGATGTTGCATTAATGGAAACCTGTCGCATGATCGCCAATCACGGCCAGAAAGGAAAGCACAATCACATTATTGAAGGAAGAAACAGTCGATTGGATGGACTGCAAGCAGCCATTCTCTCTGCAAAGCTTCCACATTTAGCAAAATGGACTGAAGCACGTATTGATCGTGCGGCAAAATATACCGAGCTCTTACAAAATGCTGATTTGGAATTGCCCAAGGTAAAAGAAGGATTCAAGCACGTATATCATTTATACGTGGTGAAAACCAATAATAGAACGGCATTGATGCAATCATTGAAAGAGCAAGGAGTAGAAACCTTTGTTCACTATCCTACTGCACTTCCATTCTTAGCATGTTATGCTTCTCAAGGTCATAAGCCGGAAGATTTTCCCAACGCATATGCGAATCAATCAAAGATTCTGAGTTTACCAATTTATGCTGAACTAAGCGATGAGAGTATTTCGATTATTAGTGATATTGTGATCAACGCGGGAGAACATGTTTTTTCAAAATAAGAAAGTCCTTTTAGTTAGTCCCGAAAAGTGGGGGAAATTAAGAGTTTCGAAACACAACTACGCTATAGCATTACTTACGGTGGCAGATAGCGTGTTTTTTTTGAACCCGCCTGATTTGAATTCTTCAGTTTGGGGCAAAGTGGTACAGTCTGAAGAAGGAGTATTTGTAATTTCTTACAAGCCAATCGCGCGAGGAAAAAAGTTCCTCGGTGCAATTGTTTTTTCTTTTTTACAGTGGGTACAGTTTGCTGTAATATTTCGATTTCGATTTGGTAAATTTTCAGTTGTTTGGAATTTCGATGATGGAAACTATGATAATCTTAATTGTTTTGGCGCCGATTTTAAAATCTATCATTCCGTAGATCATACTGACGATCGCATGCAATCGCCATGTTCAAAAACGGCGGATATTATTTTTTCAACATCTCATAGAATTTTAGAGTATCAGCGAAGCCCAGGCGTCTTTAGCTCGGTAATAAACCATGGCATTAATTCCGTTTTTGAGAAGAACGCTTTGAGAGTAAGAGATGCAATCAAGAACGAAAAGATCGATCTATCAACAAAAATTCGCAAAGTTGGTTTTTGGGGATCGCTTCTTAAACAGAGTTTAGATAAGGATCGAATTTTAAGATTAGTAGAAGCAAATCCAGATGTAGAGTTTGTCTTTGCTGGTCCTTTTGATGCTAAGCAGAACAATCTTGGAGGGCATGATTTTAATGAAATTGAGAGTTTTATCAATAAATTGTCTAGTTACAAATATGTAAAATTAGTAGGGCCCAAGTCTTCTTCCGAAATAATTGAAACCTTTAAAGATGTGGACGTCCTTATTAATCTTGAATTTCAATATTCCGCAAGGTGGGACAATGGAAACCCGCATAAAATTATGGAGTATCTGTCCACAGGAGCTGTTGTTTTTACTTCTCCAATGATAATGTATCAAGATTCAGAACTGGTATATACGATTGAACAAAACGAAGATGTGATTGAGAAATTTAATCAGTTGAAGAGCGCATTTTCGGAACTATCAAGTAGGCAAAATAGAATCAAGAGAATTGACTATGCACTTGACAACACATATGTAAATCAGATTAGAAAAATTTCATTACTGATAGAAACAGAGGCACGGAAATGAGGAAAATTTGTTTGATTTCTGATCATCACATTTGCACTAATCCAAGGCTATTGAAAGAAGCGCTGGCATTGAGCAAAGCAGGATATGAGGTTGTGGCTTTGACGATTTTTACATCGTTTCAACAGCTTGAACGCGATCAAAACCTACTGAAAGCAATAAAAGGGGTTACCTATAAACCGGTATTAAATCTAATTGAAACTGAGTCGCCATTTTTGCTACGATTTTATTATCGACTTCGGAAGAAGATAGTATCTTATCTAAAGATCTATTTTGGTTTCGAATCCCCATTGCTATTAGGATATGCTCCAGAATTGTTACTTGAAGCTTCTTTAAAGGAAGAGGCTGATTTGTACATCGTTCATATTGATTGCGCACAATACGTAGGCACAAAACTTGCCGAAAAAGGTAAAAGAGTAGGTTTTGATTTTGAAGATTGGTACTCTCACGATTATATCAACAAACTGAGGCCGGTAAAATTTCTCGAAAAGATAGAAAAATACGCTCTAAATAATTCGGCCTTTTGTTTGACTCCATCAAATGCAATGGCAGATGCCATCAAAGACTATTACACTGCAACGGCTAGGCCAGTAGTAATATACAATGGTTTTCCTAAGGTTGAAGTAGATTTAGAAAGTAAACATTCAAATAGTGTTTCTATAATTTGGTTTTCACAAACAATTGGCACAGACCGTGGAATAGAAACAGTTTTTCAAGCGCTTAAAGTAGTCGACTTCCCTATATCATTGAAGTTAATTGGTGATCATGATGAAAGTTTGAAGAATGAGTTTGAGTCATTGTTTCCATTTTCAAAGGGCCATCAACTTATTTGGTCACAACAAATTCCTGCAGATCAGTTGCAGAAAGAAATTGCAAAACATACTATAGGGCTAGCACTGGAACGTGAAATGCCCGAAAGCAGGAATACAACTGTTACGAATAAAATTCTTCAATACCTGCAGTCGGGTATTCAAGTAATTGCTACAAAAACATTGGGGCAGCTTGAAGTAGCAGAAAAGATGGAAGGTGCTGTTCATGTTGTTGGTTTCGATAGCCCGAATGAGATAGCTGAAGCGATACACCAAATAAGGATTAACGCTAAAGACGCCAAACAGATTATTGATAATTATGATAAGTTTTTTTCTTGGGAATCTCAAGAAGGGAAATTAATCGATACCGTACGAAACGCTTTAAAATGACCTTTCCACCCATTGCGATGCTTCATCATATTGGTGATGATCCGAGACTTGAGGATCATAAGCCTTATGCTATTTCCAAAGAAAGTTTTATTCGCTTACTTGATTACATTGAAAAGAACGGAATTGAAACCAAGGATTTCAATTCTTGGACAGCTCAATCCTCTTCCATTTTTTCAAAACAAGTGATGTTAACGATTGACGATTGTTACCGTCATTTATTGGATTTCGCTATTCCCGAATTGCAGAGAAGAAATATGAAGGCTGTGCTTTACATGCCTACCGCTCATTTTTCTGGCAGTAACACTTGGGACAGTAAACAAGGAAAATCCTCAATTGAGATCATGTCTGAGTCTGAATTGCGGGATGTGGCAATGGCTGGATTCGAGATTGGAGTGCATGGGCATCAGCATATTGAGTTGGATACCGTTTCTTTTGAACAAGCGCAAGCCGAATTATTAAACTCAAAAGAAATTCTTACTGAACTAACAAAAACAACTATCAAGTCGATGGCATGGCCATTTGGACGAGTACCCGATAGATATCAAGAAATGCTTAAATCCATCGGATTGAAATTTGGCTTGGGGATCTATCATCCAAAAGGTGATCGATATGCTATTCGAAGATTTATCTATCATGATGGAGACAATGAAAAGACATTGGCTCAGAAGCTCAGTTTGTCCTATCGAATTTATCGTGCCATAAAAGGATAACATGAAAACGGAAAGCCAGCAAAAGGGTAAAATTGAAACTATTGAAACGCTGAGAGGTATTGCATCTCTTGCAGTTTGTTTGTTTCATTTGACAAAAACCAATTTGCCTTTGGAAGGATCAGCAGCTATTTTAAGTAAAATATTTGCCTTTGGATGGTTGGGAGTAGAAGTGTTTTTTGTGGTTTCCGGATTCATTATTCCCTATTCAATGATCAAGGGGAAATATACTTTAAGTCATTTTTTTCGATTTCTGGCAAAGCGATGCATTCGTATCGAACCACCGTATCTCGTGTCAATCCTCATGATAATTGTACTAGGATACATTTCTATGTACATGCCTGGCTATAAGGAAGGAAGTTTCAACTTAAGCATTGGCCAGGTAGCCTCTCATGTAGCTTATTTACCCACTCATTTGGGTTTTGAATGGCTCTCGCCTGTATACTGGAGTTTGGAAGCGGAGTTTCATTATTATATACTCATCGCTTTGATCTTACCTATAATGTTTAAAGGTAAGACTTGGATGATGAGTGTCTTCGCCTTACTATTGGCGGCTAGTTATATTATTCCCTTATATGTATTCAGTTACATGCCCTTTTTTATTGCGGGAATTGCGGCTTGTGCCTTGCGTTTCGAAAAGCTTACTAAACTTGAATTTGGAATCGTTGTTCTTATTTGTATGGCTGTGTCTATTCATCGAGATCAACCGGCAGCCATGTATCTGAGTATTGGCGCCACTGCCGGAGCAATAGCTTGGTTAAATATTAAATCGAAGGTCACTGATTTTTTAGGGAAGATATCCTTCTCCTTGTATTTAGTACATGTGCCTATAGGAAGTAAATGTTTGAATTTTCTTGGCCGCTATGCGAACTCGGAGTTTAGGCAGTGGTTGATTTTTATATTTGGCTTGGTAGTTTGCATTGTTGCGGCATGGTTGTTTTATCTGTTAGTGGAAAAGCCTTGTCAAAAATACAGTCATAAACTTCGTTATAGTTCTTGAAAAAGGTTCTGATTATATCGCCCCATTTTCCTCCGGTCAATACGCCCGATCAACATCGAGTGAGAATGAGTCTTCCGTTTTTTTTGGAGTTCGGCTGGATTCCAACAGTGCTAACTGTAGACCCTGCCTTTGTAGAAGGATTTCGCGATCCTGTGTTAGAGGCATCCGTTCCCAAGGATGTGAGGGTGATTAAAGTGAAAGCATTCTCAACCAAGCATACACGTAAAGTTGGCTTGGGCGCTTTGGGAATGCGCGCTTTGTGGCACATGCAAAAGGCAGGAAATCGATTGCTAAAAAAGGAGAAATTCGATCTTATCTATTTCAGCACTACCGCCTTTCATGTGTGTTGGCTGGGTCAATATTGGAAACGAAAATTCAAGATACCTTTTGTAATTGATCTTCAAGATCCGTGGAGAAACGATTTCTACCTCGATAAACCCAAGCACTTGCGTCCACCGAAACACGGATTTGCCTATTCCATTCACAAAAAAATGGAAGGTGATACCATGCCAAAGGCTTCCGGTGTAGTGAGCGTTTCCAAAGGGTATATTGAAATGATGGAACAACGTTATGGATTGTTATCAAAGAAGGTTCCGATGGAAGTGATTCCATTTGGGGCTTCCTCCAGAGATTTTGAAATTGCCGGAGAGCAAAAAGTGGAACCTTATTCTTTCGAAAATTTCGGTCAGAAAATCAATGTCGCCTATATTGGGGCGGTCACTCCTTTTTTCTTGCCTATTATTGAAGCATTCTTTTCTGTTTTTTTAGAAACATGCACGAATCCCCATTTGTACCATTTTTATTTTTTGGGCACTAGTTATACTGCCAACGCAGAGAAAAGAATTGAAAAATTAGCTCAGAAACTTGGAATCACAAATTTGGTAACAGAACAAACCGATCGTATACCTTATTTTCAAGCGCTCCGAACTTTGGAGTCTACGGACATTATTTTTATTCCGGGTTCTCAAGACAAAGATTACAATGCTTCTAAAGTGTACAACTGTATTCTTTCTAAACGCCCCATTTTTTCAATTTTTAATGAAGAAAGTTTAGTGAAGTCGATTATAGAAAAGTCCGGTTCCGGAATAGCCGTTGGAGTAGGCGCTAGCGATGATTTTACCATGCTAAAAAATAAAATCAAAGCACGAATCGGTGAGTTTTTTGGACTCGAGAAACGACCAATTGAATTAAACTACGCGCTAACCAATCAATTTTCGGATCGTTACTTTACAGAAAAGCAAACGACACTTTTTGAAAGAGCCATTTCTTTCGAATCGAAATAATATAGCTACCTTATCTTGAACGATCATTAATATTTGATGCATGTACGGAATCAAAGACATTCTTAAATACATTTCTAATCATCCATTGGCCAAACATAATCTCGTAAAGGCCTATTGGAGATTCTTTAGTTGGCAATTCAGTCAACGGCTCTTTCCGAGAACCATTGCGTATCAACTAACTGAACACTCCAAGATTTGGGTTAAAAAAGGGATGACAGGTGCTACCGGAAGTATTTATACAGGTTTGCATGAATTTGAGGACATGGCATTCCTTCTTCATTTTTTGCGAAAGGAGAGTTTATTCGCCGATATTGGCGCCAATGTGGGCATTTTTAGTGTGTTGGCTACAGCAGAGTGTGGTGCAAGAACCTTGAGTTTTGAACCCGCACCAAACACCTATCAATGGGTCGAGAAAAACCGTACTTTAAATGGTGTGGAAGCCTTGCAAAAGTGCTTTAATATTGGTGTTGGTGCGAAAGAAGAAACGGTGCAATTTTCAACCGATTTAGATACTATTAATCATGTGGTACAGGAATCAGAGACCGGCGTAAAATCGGTAACTGTTCAAATTCGACCTTTTGATTCCATTGCTGCAGAAGAAGGCATTCCAGAATTGGTTAAGATTGATGTAGAAGGCTTTGAAATGCCGGTAATTCAAGGTATGCAGCAAACACTTTCCAACCCACAACTCCAAGCAATCATCATTGAACTGAATGGAAGTGGAACGCACTATGGATTTGATGAAAAATCTATCCATGAGAATTTACAATCTCACGGGTTTTCTCCCTACCAGTACGAGCCGTTCACAAGGTCTTTAAAGGCTGTTACCCATTGGGGCACACACAACACTATTTATATAAAGGACATCGCATTGGTAAGCAAGCGAGTTAAAGAAGCTAAAAAAATAACTGTATTCGGAGTTCCGTTCTAATGAAGAAGCTAGCAATTGTAACTACACATCCTATACAATACAATGCGCCTTTTTTTGCATTGTTAGCTTCCTCCGGTAAGCTTGATGTGAAGGTGTTCTATACTTGGGAACAATCTCAGGCTGGAAAATTGTACGATCCGAATTTTAAGAGAGAAATAAGCTGGGATATTCCTTTGTTAGACGGATACAACTATCAGTTTAGTAAAAATAGTTCCTCTAATCCCGGTTCGTCTCACTTCTCAGGAATCGACAACCCAAATTTGATTCAAGAAATCAGCGAATTTAGTCCTGATGGTTTGCTTGTTTTTGGATGGAGTTTTAAATCGCATCTTAAACTGCTGCGTCATTTTTCCGGAAAGGTACCCATATTGTTTAGAGGTGATTCTACGCTTTTGGATGAACCTAAGAATTTTTCTGTTAAGAAGCTCATCAGAAGAATGTTGCTGAGTTGGGTGTACAAACATATTGATGCTGCTTTGTATACCGGGGAAGCCAATCGAGAATACTTTATCAAACACGGGATAGCAAAGGACCATCTTTTTTATGCACCGCATGCAATTGATAACAGTCGTTTTAAATATGCCTCTCTTGCAGAAGAAAAAGCGGAGAAGTGGAGATTGGAATTAGGTATTGCTTCCAATGAAAAGGTAATCTTATTTGCAGGGAAACTGGAACCTAAGAAGAATCCCCTAGGACTCATGCGTGCATTTAAAGAGCTTAACATTCCCAAAACGCATTTAATCATTGTTGGTACGGGTGTTCTTGAAGCTTCTTTGAAAGAACTAGCAGCAGGTGACCCAAGAATTCATTTTCTCGGCTTTCAAAACCAACAATCCATGCCCGTAGTATACCGTTTGGCAGATATTTTCGTTTTACCTTCCGTTGGTCCCGGCGAAACTTGGGGATTGGCTTTGAACGAGGCGATGGCTTGCAATAGAACAGTAATAGCTTCGGATCTTTGCGGGGCAACTGAAGATCTGGTGAATAAGTGCGGGATTGGATGGCAGTTTGAAGGCAGAAACCAAGCATCATTGAAAGAAACCCTTCAAAAAGCACTCGCACTCGAAAGAAAGGACTTATTGGAATTAGGTGGAAATGCGGGCAAATTGATCGATAAATTTTCCTTTGATGCCATCGCAAATGCAGTCATTGAATGGACAGAAACTAACTAATTTTACAGTTGAAAGAATAATATATTGAAAAAACTTAATAGACATATTCCCATAAAGTTTTCTGGGGGCATGGTGATAATGCTGTATGTGCTTCTTGGTTTGTGTCTTTTCTTACCAAACGGTGCGTATCTTTTAGCCGGCTTATTGGTTTTTGTAGGCATCATTAAATTCATTTGGAAAATTCATGCGCCGGGAATATTGATATTTTCTTACTTTCTTCAATGGCTGCAGGTGTTCACTTTTGTGTTTTGGATGAACCTCTCCAATAAAGGAATGGATGGTTTGTCTGCCAACGGCGATAATGCATATTTCCTTTCGCTTATTGGGCTTTTTGTTATGGCTGCAGCATCAAGCATTGTGGTTGGAAGATTAAAGTTTTATGAATACAATGATTTTGAAGTTTCAGCATCTGTTATAAATCAAAGAAAGCTATTGATTTTATATATCATTTCTACCACTTTTTTAAGCGGTATCGGTTTTATATTGGGTAATACTAGTGGGTTTACTCAGATTCTTGTTACCGTTTCATCATTGAAATGGGTTTTTCTTTTATGGCTTGGTTATGTAATTTGGGTAAAAAACACCCATCGTATTTGGCTGGTGGGAATTGTGCTTTATGAGTTTATAGTGGGCCTGTATTCTTATTTTTCGAGCTTTAAAGAAGTGATCTTCTTTGTAATTATCCTGTCGCTTACATTCGTTGTTGTAATTAAGTTCAATCAATTTATTCGACTTACGTTTATTGGTATTGCGCTTTTTGGCTTATTGATTACCTGGTCTGCAATCAAAGGGGAGTATCGAAATTTCTTAAACCAAGGTTCTAGGCAACAAGTTGTATCTGTTTCTCGTGAGGAAGCGCTCACCAAAGTTTCTGAACAAGTTGGAAAATTGGATTTAGATAAGTATCAAAAAGCCTTGGCATACACTGCCTATCGCGTTCAATATGTATATCATTTCGCCTTAGCTATGGATCGTGTGCCCAATGTTATGCCGTTTCAAAACGGCCAAGTCTGGGGTGAAAATATCTCATATGTACTTACTCCGAGAATTTTAAATCCTAATAAAAAACTCTATAACGCTTCCGAAAAAGCAAGCAAATTTACTGGAAAACGTTTCGCCGGTTTGAAGGAAGGATCATCTTTTAGCTTGGGTTATTTTGCAGATGCTTATGTCGATTTCGGCCCAATTGGAATGTTCATTGTTTTAATTGCTATGTCGATTTTTACTGGTGTCGTTTATCGAGTATTCTATAATATGACTGAGTTAAACCTGTTTCTTCGATACTCAATTATTTCTGTGTCACTATATAGCTTTGCTTCTTTTGAATCCGATGGTTTGTATATGTTCGGACGTTTATTGACCGACTTCATTGTATTTTACTTTCTAGCTCGTTTCGTTTTCCCCTCCATCCAAAAATGGGTCTACGATTAAACTTAAGGGCACGCTCTTTGTCTATACCTTCTAACGATGCACATACTCCGTATTTTTCGAAAATCATCTCCGCAGTTTCATAGCTTCGAACGGGTGTTCGCACAAGTGGGATTGCCCGAGGGTAGTACCGATACCCTTCAAGATTGGCATCTTCCGGAAGGAAAAGCTGATCCTATTTCTATATTGAAAAACTGCAGAGCCGCCGCCGCTCAAAAGGCCGATGTTTATCATATCACCGGTTTGGCGCATTACCTAATGCTCGCACTGCCTGCTAAAAAAACTGTGTTAACCATTCACGACAGTGTGTTCCTATACCGGCATAAAGGCTTCAAGCGCTGGATGATGAAGAAATTATTCCTCGATTGGCCGGTGAAAAGAGCCAAAGTTATTACGACCATTTCTCAGCAATCAAAAGACGAAATCGTACAACATACCGGAACCAACCCCGATAAAATTCGGGTGATCTACAATCCGGTAGACAAACATATTTACCATCGCCCCAAAACATTCCATGCCGAGCGCCCTGTCTTCTTATTCATTGGCGTAACACCGAATAAGAACCTGGCCAATACGCTGGAAGCTTTGAAAGGCATTCCCTGTCATTTGATTATGGTGGGAAATTTCATAGGAGAAGCCCTCGACTTACTCGAGAAATCGGGACTTTCTTTTGAAATCCGCAAAAATCTCAGCGATCAACAAATGGCAGATGCCTATGCAGATGCCGATATCGTGTTGTTTGCCTCCGTTTACGAGGGTTTCGGCCTCCCCATCATTGAAGGCCAGAAAGCAGGCCGGGCCGTACTTACCAGCAATGTAGAACCCATGAAAACTGTGGCCGGAAAGGGAGCGTGTTTGGTAAATCCACATCAAATTGAGTCCATTCGAGAAGGCATTTTAAGACTTATTAGTGATACCAATTACAGAGAAGCGCTTATCAGTGAAGGATTTACCAATGTAATACAGTTTGAACCTAAGTATATTGAACAACAATATGTTGAAGTGTACCGTTATATGAAAAGTTTTAAAAATTATGAATTAACAATTAATAATTAAGGACACGCTTTGTTTCAAAGAGTCAAAAAATAAGACTTCTTTTTTGGCGCTTCGTTGTATTAAATTAAGTGCTTGTTACAACTTCAATTTTTTGCAATGCGAGAAACACTAGCGCAACTGGAATCTGATGAATTATTAATTATTAATTGTTAATTATTAATTAGTTATGAATTTTCTACTTCGCATCCGACAAGCTGCCGGAAACCTGTTCCGGAACCACAAATTGACCTATTTTTTGCATGGGTTGTTTGTGTTCGGGTTGTTTTATGCCTATACTGAAAATGCCTACGAAGAGCAACTTTTTGGCGCCATCGCCCAAAATGTGCGCAGTACCATGAGCACGGAAGCTTTAAAATCAGAAGATAGTATCGTAAACAAGTGCCTTTCCATGACTCACTATTTGGAAGCACGTCGTCGTAAAATTTTCGGAGACACCGATCTGAAAGGTTTCAAAGCCGAAATCTTGCAACCGGTAACCTTCGATTTAATGACCGGAAAAGGGGCTTGCGGAAGTAGTTCATATGTAATGGGACGATTACTTCGAGAGTTTGATATTCCCTTTCGCTTTGGTCAAATGAAGGCCAAAGGAATTTACGGAGGCCACATCATAATTGAAGCTTATGTTAACGGGAAGTGGAGAGTATTAGACCCTTTGTACGAATTAAAATTCATTGATGAAAAAGGTCAACTCGCCGGATTCGCAGATATTCAATCACATTGGGATTATTACAAACAACAGGTACCTGTTGGCTACGATACCAGTTACCGATACGAAGATGTTCAGTATACCAACTGGAACAAAATTCCGGTGATCATGCCGGCCTTTAAGCAAATTTTAAGTTGGGTGAAAGGAGAGGAGTATGTGAAAACAGTTTCTGTTCGCGTGTGGGTGTTGAGTAAGTACAAAGTAATCTTTCGTGTAGGAATCACGTTGTACCTGAGTTTGCTGCTTATACGCTTGTATTTATATCGCCACAAACCTTTGAAAAAGGCGACCGAACTTTTGCAGCCTATTAACAAAAAGTTTGCAGCGGGTTTATGGTAAGCAGGTATTTTTACGCGAGAAATCTATTTAGTCCTACCTTTACGTTTATTAGTACACGAAGTCCCCTTAGGCCTGATTAACACCTTAGACATTTATGTGCGGTATAGCCGGAGTATTATATTTTAACGGAAAAAAAGCGGAAGAATCCACGCTGCGTAGCATGACAAAAGCTATGGGACATCGTGGTCCCGACGCAGAAGGAATTTTTACGAAGAATCAAATTGGACTCGGACATCGTCGTCTATCCATTATCGATACCTCAACAGGCGCTAATCAACCCTTTACCGATCGCTCCGGAAATTTTCACATGGTTTACAACGGCGAAATCTACAATTACAAAGAAGTAGGTGCCGTAATTCCAAATGCCACTTACAAAACTACCAGTGATACCGAAGTTGTAATAGAAAGTTTTGCTCATTTTGGTGTGCAAGGAGTAAAAGCCTTTAAAGGCATGTTTGCGTACGCTGTGTGGGATGAAAAAAATGAAGAGCTCTATTTGGTGCGCGACCGACTTGGAGTTAAACCACTTTACTACTATTCAAACGATCAATATTTTGTTTTTGCTTCAGAAATCAGAACCATTCTCGCCTCCGGATTAGTAAAGGCTGATTTGAATGAAGCTGCAATTTTAGAATTTCTCAGCTACCAATCGGTGAGCAGCCCTGAAACCATTATCAAGGGCATCAAACAGTTGGAAGCAGGTCATTATATGAAAGTGAAGAAAGGACAACAAAGTTCTTTCGCTTACTGGGATATCATGGAGCAACAAGCCTATTATGATTTTTCAGATCATGAAGCGGTTACTTCTAATATCCGTGTGTTGTTGCAAAATTCAGTGGCATCAAGAATGGTGAGCGATGTGCCTGTGGGAGCATTTCTTTCAGGTGGTATCGACTCTAGTGCTGTTGTAGCATTGATGTCTACTGTAAGCAATGCCCCCAATACCTTCAATATTGCTTTTTCCGAAAAGGAATTCGATGAATCGGATTATGCTACTGCACTGGCTAAAAAATTCAATACCAATCACCATCATATTTTATTGAAGCCGGAAGAATTATTGCAAGACCTCATGCCGGCATTGAATGCAATGGATACTCCAAGCGGTGATGGTATCAATACATATGTTGTTTCTAAAGCAGTAAAACAGCAAGGCATAACGGTAGCCCTGTCGGGTATTGGGGGAGATGAATTGTTTGCGGGTTATCCTTTTTACCGTCATTTCAAAAAGCTGCAGTCGGCAGTGCCCTATTGGAAGTATTCCAAATTACTGCGCTGGCCTTTGGGCTTGATCTTGTCAAAATCGAAAAAAGTAAGTCTGCATAAATTGGGATTGATCATGGAACAAGAATCGGTGGGGGTAGAAGATACCTATCCAATTTTCCGATCAGTGTTTACAAAAGATCAGTTAGCGCAATTGACCAAATTAAAAGTTCCGGAAGAACTGATCATTGAATCAAAAATCAATGAAAGCATTCAAGCTATTACAGGTTATCCTGATCTCAGTCAAATCACTATAGCCGAGTTGATGGGTTACACCCAACAAACGCTGTTGAAAGATACCGATCAAATGGGAATGGCACACGCATTGGAAATTCGGGAGCCATTCTTCGATCATGATTTAATTACCTACGTTCTCAATATCCCCGACGAGTTGAAACTCACTTCCTCGCCCAAACAATTATTGGTGGATAGCTTAGGTGGATTGCTTCCCAAAGAAATTACACAACGTCGCAAGCAAGGATTCACCCTGCCCTGGAATGTATGGATGAAAAACGAATTGCGTTCCTTCTGCGAAACGCATATCAATGCACTCGCGAAACGTCCGTTCATGAATGCCACCGCAGTTCAAAATCTCTGGCAATCGTTCTTACAACCCGATAGTAAAGTACGCTGGATGGAAGTTTGGTTGTTGGTGGTGTTGGAGTATTGGATTGAGAAAAACGTGGGGGGTAATTAATAATTAATAAGTAATAATTAATAATTGAACAGCCGGAGTATAAGAGGGAGGATGGAGGAGACGAGGAACGAGGAAAGACAAAAAAGAACAGGAAGAGGAACAGGGGGAAATAAGAACGAGGAGAAGAGGAGACGGGAAAAGAGGAAATACAGAAAGAATTGAGGGAAGAACAGGGGGAATACAGGAAGGAGGAGACGAAGAATCGAGTAACGAGAAAATTCGGAGCGAATGCCAACGCTGCGTTACCGCTGCGCTCGTTGCGCCGCTGCGGTAAAAAGATAAATCACAGAAAGCCATCCAAATACAACAACCCTTCGCGACAGCTTTGCGCCCTTCGCGCACTTTGCGGTGAATCCCCCCATCTCTTGAAACTCTTAATTCTCATAGACTGGTTTGCCCCTGCCTATAAAGCCGGTGGCCCCATTCGATCAATGGTGAATGCCGTGGAGCAATGGCAATACCAATACGAATGCTATGTTCTAACGGGTACCGCCGATTTAGGAGGTAGAAGCTTGGATTTACCCGCTGTGAATGAATGGGTGAACTATAAGAACGGTCCGGCCAAAGTAATGTATGCCGATGCCGCCCACCTAAAATGGGCCGCTATGAAAGCAATCATCAACGAACTGCAACCCGACCTTATTTACATGAACAGCATGTTCTCGTTCTCCTTCGCCATTCAACCCTTGTTGATGCACAGAATGGGGTCGATCAAATGCAAGGCAGTACTCGCTCCCAGAGGAATGTTGAAAGCCTCTGCCGTTCAATTCAAATCTACCAAGAAGAAAATATTTCTAACACTGTTCAAGTTGCTCGGCATTCACAAACGCATTCGTTTTCAAGCAACCGACGAAACAGAAACCAAGGATATTCAAGCCTATTTTCCGGGTGCAGTATCTTTTTATGCACCAAATTATCCCGGCTCACCCGCCCTCGAAAACGAAGTACTACCCAAAGAATCGGGTAAGCTCGATATCCTATTTATTGGACGCATCCACCCTGTTAAAAACCTACATTTCTTACTGGAATGCCTCAAGGAAGTAAATGGCGAAGTGAAATTGACCATTGCAGGTGTGTTGGAAGATGAGGAGTATTGGGGGAAGTGTAAGGGGATTGTAGAGATAGGAGATACAGGAGCGAGGAGACGAGGAGACGAGGAGAGAGGAGATACAAAGAAGGGGGAGGGAGAAGAAAAAGGGGGGAATATAGGAGCGAGGAGACGAGGAGACGAGGAACGAGGAAATACAAAGAAGGGAGAGGAAGAAGAACAAGGGGGGAATATAGGAACGAGGAGACGAGGAGAGAGGAGATACAAAGAAGGGGGAGGGAGAAGAAAAAGGGGGGAATATAGGAGCGAGGAGACGAGGAGACGAGGAACGAGGAAATACAAAGAAGGGAGAGGAAGAAGAACAGGGGGGGAATATAGGAGCGAGGAGACGAGGAGACGAGGAGAGTGGAAATACAAAGAAGGGAGAGGAAGAAGAACAAGGGGGGAATATAGGAGCGAGGAAACGAGGAGACGAGGAGAGTGGAAATACAAAGAAGGTAGAGGAACAAGAAGAGGGGTGGGATACATTCCTCAATAGCGATTCTGCTATCGCACCTCTTGTTGATGTTCCTCTTCCTTTACAAGAACGTCCTTCATCTTCAATTAAAATCTTGAACATAAAGTTTCTCGGCCCTGTTCCACCACATGAACTCGACCAGCTCTATAAAAAACACCATATTTTTGCATTGCCTACCCAAGGTGAGAACTTCGGACACGCTATTTTTGATGCCTTTTGTAATGGGAAACCTGTAGTGATCAGTGACCAGACTCCATGGACTCAACTCGCTGAGCATCATGCAGGTTGGGAAATACCATTAAGCCAAAAAAAAGCCTTTATTTCCTGCCTTCAGCAGGCAATAGATTGGAACCATTCTACGTATAAGGAGTGGTCAAACGGAGCGCATCAACTGGCGGTTCAATTTGTAGCCGGATCCAATATCAATGATCAATATAAAAAGCTATTTTTTTAGATTATGTATATCCTAGGACTAAATGCTTACCACGCCGATTCTTCAGCGGCGATTTTTAAAGACGGAGTGATGATCGCAGCAACAGAAGAGGAACGTTTCCGTCGCGTGAAACACTGGGCCGGTTTTCCTTCTATGGCAGTTGAGTTTTGCTTGAGAGAAGCAGGTATTACCCTCGCTCAGGTAGATCATATCGCAATTGGCCGCGATCCCAAAGCCAAACTCGATAAGAAAATGTTGTTTCTTCTGAAGAACCCTGGTGGCGGTTTCAATGCGGTTTTGGATCGCTTGAAAAATGCCAAAAAGGTGAGTTCGTTAGAGGAAGAGTTTCATAAAATTGACCCCTCGGTTTCTAAAGCCGCTATCAAAGCAAAAATTCACCAAGTAGAACACCACCGTTCTCACTTGGCTTCTGCCTTTTTCGCTTCTCCTTTTGAAGAAGCAGCTTTGTTGTCTATTGACGGTTCCGGCGATTTCAGTACTACCATGATCGGTATAGGTCGAGGTAACAAAATTGAAGTGATCGATTCCGTTGATTTCCCGCATTCCGTTGGATTGTTCTATACAGCGTTTACCCAATTACTCGGCTTTCCTCATTACGGTGATGAATACAAAGTGATGGGCTTGGCTCCTTATGGCAATCCTCAGTATGTCGACAAAATTAGAGATGTACTCATTTTCAAAGACAATGGCCTCTTTGAATTGAATTCAAAATATTTCCGAAGTGCCAAAAGCGGCATTGTGAGTTATGGTGAAGACCATATCCCTGTGGTAGCACCTTTGTACAGCGAATACATGGCCGAGAAATTCGGTGCCGTACGTCAGAAAGGCGAGGAGTTGACACAGTATCACAAAGACATGGCCGCTTCTGTTCAACGCATCACCGAAGAGTTGATCTTCCACATTCTCAACCATCTTCAAAAAAGAACCGGATTAAAACAAGTATGTATTGCTGGTGGTGTGGCACAGAATTCTGTTGCCAATGGAAAAATTACCCGCAACACAACCTTCGATAAAGTGTACATCCCATCTGCCGGTCACGATGCCGGAATCTCTATGGGTGCGGCTTTATACGTTTACAATCATGTGTTGGAGCAACCTCGTGCTGCGGCTATTTGGTCGGCATATACAGGTAGTCGTTTTACCAACGAAGAAATTGAAACTTATTTGCAATCTCGTGGTATTGAATACAAGCGCTACGATGATGAGCAGTTATACGATATCGTTAGTGATCAGTTGATCAATGCAGGTGTAGTAGGTTGGTTCAATGGCAGAGCAGAGTTTGGTCCACGTGCGCTGGGTGGCCGTTCCATTATTGCCGATCCAAGAAGAACCGATGCGAAAGATTTGTTGAACTCAAAGATCAAACGTCGTGAAAGTTTCCGCCCCTTCGCTCCTTCTATTTTGAAGGAATATGTGGGTGAGTATTTTGAAGTAATGGACGATGTTCCTTTCATGGAGAAAGTATTCCCTATTAAAAAAGAAAAACACAGTGTACTTCCGGCAGTAACGCATGCCGATGGTACAGGACGTTTGCAATCAGTAGATAAAGCTGTAACACCGCGGTATTATAATTTGATTGAAGCATTTAGAAAGAAAACAGGCGTGCCTGTTTTATTGAATACTTCTTTCAATGAAAACGAACCCATCGTGAATTCTCCGGAACACGCGCTGGATTGCTACTTGAGAACGCAAATGGACATGTTGGTGTTGGAGAACTGCGTGATCACTCGACACTCTTCCTAATTCGTTTCAAAGCCGACCAAAACAATATCCATGACCATTTCTATCATCACTGCTACCTATAATAGTGCCGCAACGGTTCGAGATACGCTTGCCAGCATCGCTGCGCAGGATTATCCGCGCATTGAGCATTTGATAGTAGACGGTGTTTCGAAAGACAATACCTTGGATATTGTAAAAGAATTTCCCCATGTAGCCAAAGTGGAAAGCAGTAAAGACAAAGGCATTTATGATGCCATGAACAAAGGCGTACGCATGGCCTCCGGTGATGTAGTGGGTATTCTGAATTCAGACGATCTCTATCAACACAATAGTGTGCTCAGCAACGTAATGAAAGCCTTTGAAGACCCCGAAGTGGATCTGGTGTATGGCGATCTTCAATACGTACAACAACACGATATTTCAAAAGTAGTACGCAGTTGGAAAGCGGGCACTTACACTCCGAATAGCTTTTACTGGGGGTGGATGCCGCCGCATCCTAGTTTTTTTGTTCGTAAAAGAGTGTACGATCAATTGGGATTGTTCAGTCTTGATTTAAGAACGGCCGCTGACTACGAAATCATCTTACGATTCATGTTGAAAGCCGGATTGAAAGCGGCCTATGTGCCTGAGTACCTCGTACGCATGCGTATGGGTGGGGCCAGCAATGCAACGCTGAAACACCGCATCAACGCCAATAAAGAAGATCGTAAAGCCTGGGATATGAATGGTCTTAAGCCTTATTTCTTCACCCTATGGTGCAAACCCCTTCGAAAAATCAATCAATTTTTAATTCGATAACATGCCTAAAATTGCCTTGATCACCGGTGTTACCGGACAAGACGGAGCTTATCTCAGTGATTTCTTACTAAAGAAAGGATACGAAGTACACGGTATTAAGAGAAGAAGTTCTATGTTCAATACCGATCGTATTGACAGCATCTATCAAGATCCGCACGAAAGAAATGTTCGTTTTAAGCTACACTACGGTGATTTAACAGACAGCACGAACCTGATTCGAATTATCCAAGAAGTTCAACCGGATGAGATTTACAATCTCGCCGCAATGAGCCATGTGCATGTAAGCTTTGAAACGCCTGAATATACTGCCAATGCCGATGGTATTGGAACACTGAGGATTCTTGAAGCTGTTCGCTTACTGGGCATGATCAAGAAAACAAAAGTGTATCAAGCTTCTACCTCCGAATTGTACGGATTGGTACAAGCAGTGCCACAATCTGAAACCACTCCTTTTTACCCCAGAAGTCCGTATGCTGTTGCGAAACTTTATGGTTACTGGATCACAGTAAATTACCGTGAAGCCTATGGTATGTTTGCGGCTAACGGTATTTTGTTCAACCACGAAAGTCCGTTGAGAGGTGAAACCTTTGTAACGCGTAAGATCACACGAGGTGTTGCAAAAATTGCCTTGGGTATGCAAGACAAGATTTTCTTGGGGAATTTAAATGCACAGCGCGACTGGGGTCATGCAAAGGATTATATTGAAGCAATGTGGTTGATTTTGCAGCAAGAGCAAGCAGAAGACTTCGTGATTGCTACCGGTGTTACCACGCCGGTACGTGAATTTGTGAGAATGAGTTTTGCGGAAGTGGGCATCACCGTTGAGTTTAGTGGAACGGATGACAAAGAAGTAGGGGTAGTTACGGCTTGCAGTAATCCTGAATTCCAATTGCCAATTGGTAAGGAAGTGGTAGCTGTTGATCCACGATATTATCGTCCTACGGAAGTAGACTTATTAATTGGAGATCCTACCAAAGCACAAGAAAAACTAGGCTGGAAACCTAAATACGATCTACCTATGTTGGTTCAGGAAATGGTTGCCGCTGATGTGGAACTGTTTAAGAGAGAGAAATTGTTGAAGGATAATGGGTATGTGATTAGGAATCAGTTTGAATAGGTGTTTAGGCGTTAGGCCTTAGGTTTTTAGGCCTTGGGCTGAATACTTTATACAAACGTTTTTGTTAATTGGAATGGCCTAAGGCCCAAAGCCTAAAGCCTCCATCTGAAACAATGTACTAAACAAGAATAGAAAATGCAACGTCTGTCTCCCATATACATCGCCGGCCACCGCGGCATGGTAGGTTCTTCCATCCAAAGAAATTTGGAGCAAAAGGGCTATACCAATATCATTACCAGAACATCGAAAGAATTGGATTTGAGAGATCAGTCGGCGGTGAATGCCTTCTTTGCAAAGGAGAAGCCTGAATATGTGATTTTGGCTGCAGCGAAAGTGGGTGGAATCATTGCGAACAATACTTATAGAGCAGAGTTCTTGTATGATAATTTGATGATTGAGGCGAATATCATTCATGCAGCTTATGTGAATGGGGTGAAGAAATTACTGTTCTTGGGTTCCTCTTGTATTTATCCGAAAATGGCGCCACAGCCTTTGAAAGAAGAGTACTTATTAACGGGTTTGTTGGAACCAACCAATGAGCCTTATGCTATAGCAAAAATTGCAGGTATTAAAATGTGCGATGCCTATCGGGCTCAGTACGGCTGCAATTTCATTTCTGCGATGCCAACCAATTTGTATGGCCCCAATGACAACTACGATCCTCAGAATTCGCATGTATTGCCTGCATTGATTCGTCGCTTTCACGAAGCGAAGATCAATAATGTTCCCGAAGTAACGATTTGGGGAACAGGTAAGCCTAAGCGAGAATTTTTGCATGCCGATGATTTAGCGGAAGCTTGTTATTTTTTATTGCAGGAATACAATGAAGAAGGATTGGTGAATATTGGAGTGGGAGAGGATCTCGAAATTGGTGAATTAGCCCATCTGGTAAAAGATATTGTTGGCTATCAAGGAAGCATCAACTACGATACTTCGAAGCCCGACGGCACTCCTCGTAAATTAATGGACGTTTCCAAAATTCATGCTATGGGCTGGAAAGCCAAGATTGGTCTGCGAGAGGGGATTGAAGCAGTTTATGCCGAGTATGAGAGAATTAATAAGTAATAATTGATAATTAATAATGAAACAGCCGAATTCGTCCTTCTCTAGAAAAGGGGCTACAATTCTTAATTTTTAATTCTTAATTTGCCACTATGTTTTCAATTTTCAAAAAGAAATACTCCAAACCCCTCGACTTTAGTGGACTTCGAGTAGATATGCATTCGCATGTATTACCGGGGATCGACGATGGTGCACCGGATAGCGAGGTTTCTAGAGAATTGATCAGTGGTTTGAAGGATTTGGGATACGAGAAATTGGTAGCGACGCCGCATGTGATCCGCGACATGTACAATAATGACGCGAAGACGATCAATGGTGCGCGTAGAATGATGGAAGACGATTTGAAAATGGCGGGTGTTGATATTCCCTTGCGAGCAGCTGCGGAATATTTTATGGATGATCATTTTAAGCAGATGGTTGAGAAAGGAACAGAATTGCTCACCATCCATGAAAATAAGGTGCTGGTAGAGTTTTCATTTGTAACGGCTCCCTTGGATTACAAGGAGCAGTTTTTCCAACTTCAAATCAACGGCTACCAGCCCATTTTAGCGCATCCTGAGCGTTACAGCTATTTATGGAACAGACGCGAACTATTTGATGAGTTGAAAAGCATCGGATGTTTGTTTCAATTGAATATTCTCTCTCTTACGGGCCACTATGGTAAGGCTGCCGTTGACATGGCGCAGTATCTTATCAAGAAAGATTACATCAATTTAGTAGGCACCGATCTCCACCACAGCAGGCATTTAGACGCTCTCCGCCATTCTTCCGGTATTGCTGAAACAATCAATGATTTGTTGCACAGCGGAAGACTATTGAATCCAACATTGTAGTTTTTGAGTTGTTCGCCTTCGGCGAAGGGAAGAAGTTTTAACGCAAAGTATAATGGTCTTAGGTTTAAGAGGCTGTTATTGCTTTAAGTTTTTGGCAGCTTGAAGTTCGAAGAGTCGTTTACTTAAGGGCGCAGAGCCGCTTCGCGGAGGAACAGCCGGAACGCAAAGTATAATGGTCTTAGGTTTAAGAGGCTGTTATTGCTTTAAGTTTTTGGCAGCTTGAATTTCGAAGAGTCGTTTACTTAAGGGCGCAGAGCCGCTTCGCGGAGGAACAGCCGGAACGCAAAGTATAATGGTCTTAGGTTTAAGAGGCTGTTATTGCTTTAAGTTTTTGGCAGCTTGAATTTCGAAGAGTCGTTTACTTAAGGGCGCAGAGCCGCTTCGCGGAGGAACAGCCGGAACGCAAAGTATAATGGTCTTAGGTTTAAGAGGCTGTTATTGCTTTAAGTTTTTGGAAGCTTGAATTTCGAAGAGTCGTTTACTTAAGGGCGCAGAGCCGCTTCGCGGAGGAACAGCCGGAACGCAAAGTATAATGGTCTTAGGTTTAAGAGGCTGTTATTGCTTTAAGTTTTTGGCAGCTTGAATTTCGAAGAGTCGTTTACTTAAGGGCGCAGAGCCGCTTCGCGGAGGAACAGCCGGAACGCAAAGTATAATGGTCTTAGGTTTAAGAGGCTGTTATTGCTTTAAGTTTTTGGCAGCTTGAATTTCGAAGAGTCGTTTACTTAAGGGCGCAGAGCCGCTTCGCGGGGGAATACAGCACCACGGGGGCTCGGAGGCACGGTGTTGTTGAGCCTTCAGCGGAAGTAAAAGTTGCACGCTGCGTTACCGCCGCGATCGCTGCGACGCTGCGGTAAAAGAAATTGCGACTCCTTTGCGGTCTTTGCGCACTCCTATGTTTGCAAAGAGGTAAAATATAGGTGATTTTACGAGACAGTGAATACCAATTAGTTTTGATGAATAAAGTGAAAAAGAGTGAGAGCTGATTGCGCCTAAACAACTCTAG
>NZ_JBOBEW010000011.1:0-34223 GCF_050589245.1 Endoryza foliicola
TAGTTAAAAATAGGCGTATGTTTTATGTTTATATTCTGACAAATCCTGGTAAGACAGTTCTCTACATTGGTTTAACCAATGATTTGAAACGGCGATTAACTGAACACATTGAAGAACGAGGTGGACAAAATAGCTTTACTGTAAAATACAACTGTTATCAGTTGATTTATTATGAAGAATTTGCATCAATAAAAGACGCTATCTTAAGAGAAAAGGAACTCAAAAAATGGCGACGAGAAAAGAAAGAACAGTTGATTGCTTCGAAGAATCCGAAATGGCGTTTTTTGAATCCTGACATATTAAGGAGCAGCTGATCGCCAAATAATTTCATTACAGAGATAAGCTCGTCTTTGTTTCGGAGTTGTTTTTGGTGCGAATTTCGAGCATTCTTCGCAAGGCCGCAGGCCTGAANTCCGAAATGGCGTTTTTTGAATCCTGACATATTAAGGAGCAGCTGATCGCCAAATAATTTCATTACAGAGATAAGCTCGTCTTTGTTTCGGAGTTGTTTTTGGTGCGAATTTCGAGCATTCTTCGCAAGGCCGCAGGCCTGAAGAAGGATGCGAGAAATCTGGGTGTTTATTATACAACCCCGTCATCCCGAACGAGCGAGGCTGCGAAGCAGCCGCAGCGAGAGAGGGACCTCAAAACGCGTTGTTATGAAATAGGCGCTTTTTAAAGGGATTTTTTTTCACTAAACTCGTTGGTGAGTTTTTGAGTGGTTTAGTTGTTTGGTTTTTGAGTTTGGCACTACAAAAAGATACCGGCATGAATTTGTTCTTTTGGGCTTTTTTGCGTGAAGATGAGTATCATGCTACAAGTGTTTGAAACTCTTTAATACGAAGAAAACACAACTAGCCAAAATGTATGGCTGTGGGTGATTTATCCATCAAGTTGATTGATTCTCCAAGGTTACTTTTTTCCACCAGCTATTTTTTGAGTCTTTTTATTTCTTCTAAATCTTTCTTGGCCATTTCAGAAGAGAGTGGGGGACAATTAGCATGGCATTGTACTATAAAGAGAGGTCCCTTTTGGCTTGTTTCGAAGGCATAAATTAAATAGGGTTCTCCTATTTTTAAGAATATCCCGCAATCACTTTCCTCAGTCAATACAACCATTTCTTTTTTAGTGCTATCTCCCTTAATTGTTGTGTGCACACTTATAAAGAATTCGTTATAGCTCTTTCCTGTTAGAGTGTCTTTAAAGTTTGATTTTTTGCTGCTAATTATTGTTCCGGTGAAAACAGCTTTGGAATTATTCAATTTGCTTTTTACTGATGGCGTCGGTTGGTCGCAGTCACAAGCAAGAATAGTAAGATGAATGGAAAGGGCTACTAGTAATAATATGTGTTTCATTTCGACTTTATCTAATTACTTTATAAACTCTTTCTTTCACGAATCATGCCTGAAATTACAATGATTCCTATGATTGCAAACAATGCTAGTAGAATTGAAGCCACTAGTTCCTCGCTCTGTATACATTTAAGGATGAATGGGTTATCGTAAAGTTCATAGAAAGTTGCTAGTGTACAAGTAATTACTAAAATTACTGCGCATGCAAACAGTTTGAGTGACACATTGTTGTCTTGTTTTCTCGCATTTGAATATAGGTAGAGTACAATATTAGTTATGATAATAAAAACGTAGAGCGAGTATTCCCCCGGGGCGTCGTGTGGATTATGACCGGCTGCATAAATCAATAGCTTGCCCAGCAAAAACAGTGGAATGGCTTGTAACAGTACCGTTCGATAGATGGGCAATGATATTTTAAAGAGAAATTTCATATTTGGTTCATTCGAAACTAATTTTCTTTACTTTACTGCTGGAGGATTGGTTAATTCGTGAACAAATAATCTTTTTATACTAATCATTTTAATTCGCTTATTTTTCATTCACGATCCCAACCACATTGCCCCTTAATTCTAGTCTCCATTTCTTACCAAACCTACGATCTAAATAACGTTCTACTTTTCTGTTATATTCGGACATGGCTTCATGTTCATAGTCTGGTTCACAACCAAATAGGACATATTTCACGCAATACTTTTTTTCAAATAAACTGTCCCTCTTGCTAAAAGCTACCGGATCAGGTCCTCCAACTGAGAAAAAGCGAAGGGTATTGTTTAATAAATCCTTCGAAAAATTTGGTTTATTTTGTTGAAAATACTGGGCTCTCGTAGTAAGTGCTTGCACTAGAAGCAAGATTGTTAGGCTTAATAATGGTCCCCTTTTCATGTTAGTGCTAAGATTTTAGTTTCGGCTCGTACTTTTTAAAAACCATCAATGGCTTTTCCGGTGCACTTAGTTTTAATACTTCAGTGTCTAGTTGTTCAATATCGCCCTCCAGTCCTTCGATTTTTAGGTGTTTACCTTTTCTGGTTAGTTCTACTTTGCCTTCTGCATACGGCTCATTTTTCCCTTCGGTTTTATTCCAGATTAGATAAGTTCCATCAGCATTGAAGGTTACTACCAAATTCTTATTTTGTTTGTTAGCCTTTTCCATTTCTTGCATGGTTTCCTCATTTATTGGACCCTTGTACTCGAGGCCAGAATAGATCCAATTCCCGATTAACTTCTTTTTTGTTTCGGATTCTTGAGCCAGTGCGGAGGTGCAGGTTAATAGAAGGATAAACTGAAGGAGGATACTACACTTGTACATATATTTTTTTGAATTGATTCTGGTTGGAAAATTAGCAAAATTGAGTTGCTAAGCCAACATAATATGGAAAATTTAGTTCACAGCTTTTATTGTATAATAAGCTTTTGATTTAAGTTCTGTGAGCATTGCTCCTTCGATTTTTATAAACAGTATTGGCGGGAATCGCTTCTTTGTTGTATCAGGCATAGAAGTGCACGAGATTTTCAAACTGTCTTGTTTTATTTGGTAGAATACTGATGCTCCGCTTTCCCATAAACAGTCATTTGTTTTGTCATGGCGCCAATTGGTCAGCAAAGTGTCTCTTTGAGTCAATGGTGAAGCAACTTAAAAACTAAGCAACTAAATTACTTAATACCATGTAGCTTTAGTGCTTCAAAACCGGCGTCTTTCTACTAAACCCATTTCTAGGTTCCTCTCTGCGCTTTTTGCTTTGCAAAAAATGCTCGTTCGGAATGACAAACTAGGGAGGAAATAACCCAGATTTCTCGCTATCGCTCGATATTGATTCGCTGCACACGTCTTTATCAAGTCAATATAATTTCATTCTTTAATGTACCATTCGTCTAACTCTGCCGACAACGATGTCCGAAGCAATTTCGAGCATTCTTCGCAAGGCCGCAGGCCTGAAGAAGGATGCGAGAAATCTGGGTTGTAATAAGAAAATCCCGTCATCCCGAACGAGCGAGGCTGCGAAGCAGCCGCAGCGAGAGAGGGACCTCAAAACGCGTTGTTATGGAATAGGCGCTTTTTAAAGGTTTTTTTTCACTAAACTCATTGGTGAGTTATTGAGTGATTGAGTTGTTTGGTTTTTGAGTTTGGGCTTTGCGCAAGACACCGGTTTGAATTTGTTCTTTTGGGTATTTTTGCCTGAAGATGAGTACCATGCGTCAATAGTGTAATAACTTAAAAACTAAATAACTTCGCAATTAATAGAAAGGGACCTCAAAACGCATTGTTAGAGTCGAAGCGCCAATGAAGCTATTTTTTTTACTAAACTCGTTGGTGATTTTTTGAGTGATTTAGTTGTTTAGGTTTTGAGTTTGGGCATTACAAAAGATACCGGTTTGAATTTGTGCTTTGGGAATTCTTGCGTGAACTTGAGTACCATGTGTCAATAATGTATCAACTTAAGAACTTTAAAACTAAACAACTCAAAACTTCACTGTTACATTCTCACAGCCCTTTCAATCTCCTTCAAAGTATTAATATTATAGCCATACCGATTGCCGATTTTATAAAGTCCGCCAGATTCAACAGTTATCAGCAGTTCGAAAGGAGATCCTGTATATTTTCTTAGCCCTGAATGTTCTACAAGTTCTATTTTTATCTTATTAAATTCGTATTCCCTGACTTTAGTCCCTGAAAGGATACTCTCTAGAACAATCTTTATGTTGGCCTCTTCTTTATCTATTTCAATTTGGCTTACATAGTATTGAGTAATTCTATCTGCAATTCTTATTAGGAGAAGTACTGATAGTAAGAGTGCTATTTTTTCTGTTGTTAACATAAAGACATAGTTTGATACTAGTACAACTATTCCCAATAAAACAAGATACTCAAGCCAATATTTGAGTTCACTTTGCTTTTGAAGCCTACTGTCTGGTTTGAATGTGTTCATGAATAGTTTGTATTAGATGATAAACAATCTTATCTTATCTTGAACTTTTAAATGGTCCGGTAATCAAGTGTGTAAGTGATTGTTGATCGTCGGTTTGTGAGTCTTCGAGGCCATAATGAATATTCTTTGGGTCTGCTTTTTGGTAGGTACGAAAAAGTCTATCCCAGAAACTAAAGACTGCTCCATAATTTGAGTCTGTATAATGTTGTGGGTAGGAGTGGTGAATTCGATGAAAATTGGACGTTGCAAAAATAGTTTCAAAAATGCGTTCTATTTTATCAGGAAATCTGAAGTTAGCATGCTGTACGAAGAGCAATGGAAGATAAATCAAGAAGTAGATAGCTATTGTGTCAGATCCGTACCCAAAAATCAATGCAGTGAACATTTCCATCATAACTAGTCCAATATTGTCAATTGGATGAAATCGAAATGCGGTAGTTGAATCTACATCAAGATCACTGTGGTGAATTTTATGAAATCGCCATATGAAGTTTGATCTGTGGGAGATTCGGTGATAAAAGTAATCCCCACAATCCATTAATAAGAGGCCAATTCCAATTCTTAGAAAGGATGGAAGCGCAAATTGATGTAGCAAACCGAATTTCTCGGTATCAATGCATCCATACCAAGCTGTTGCAATATAATTTATAGGTGTTGTCACAACTAAATAGAAAAGAAGCACCCCTAAATTTCTGAATGTATGTATGGACCTGTTTTGTTTGAATTTAAAATAAGGCCAGATAGTTTCAATAGCAAAGAAGATACTTAATAATACAAATAAGTTTAAATTGTTTTTAAACTCTCTTATTATTAGGTCTACAACTTGTTGCATAATTTATTTATATTTAGAATTCCAGCAATAACTTAATGTAAAAAATTAGTTTGAGTTCGCTCGGATATTCTATCATTACTGCTTCTAGTAATGAATGAAGCTAAATCAGGACTGAGCAGAAGCCAAATGCTTCAATTTTCGCTCCTTTTATAAAGTCGACTTTACCGTTTGAGCTTCGCGTTTCATCATCCTTCAGTTTTAGAATATACAATAGAGGATTGGCTACTCCTTCATTCCAAAGCAGAAATGTATAGATCCTTGCTGAATCGTTTTGATTTGGAAAGTAAATGCGATGAAAGTTACTGATTAACATTTTACCGATGTATTCGATAGAATTTGTTTTGAACGATCGATCTGGCCTCGTACTTGCGCTAGTAATAATAGAGGGGGCTAAAAGCCCGTTTTTGAATATTTGAAAGGCTTCTGATTCTGAGTTTGTTAAGATGATCATACTTCTATCAAAATGAATTGTATCATTATTGATAGTTACCTTGCCTTCATATCTCGGAAATTCAATTTTAGCGGTGGCCTTTTGGATGCTTTCAAGGCATTCAGCCTGCTTTTCTGTTTGAGCCCAAAGCGAAAATGATATGCATAGATAGAATAATACTAGTACAACTGCTCGCATATAGAAGAATTTTAACTCGCAAGGTTTGAAAATACGAATATTTGAGGCGAATTGATTACCTAAGAAATCTTTCAATTTGGTTTTTATAATCCGGATTATCGGTCATTCCGTTATGCCCTTGCCCTCGAAGTGTTATCAATGTGTCGGTTGTTTTGAATTCTTTCTGAAGGTTTAAGGATGAGCCATAATAGATTACTTCATCCTGATCTCCATGAAATATGACAATTGGCGCCTGGCAGTTTTTGATGAATTCATTGGTTTCAAACTTATACTTTAAGATGAAAGTTGGAATAATTGGGAATCTGTGTTTCATCATATCTGTTAGACTATAATAAGGGGCTTGTAAAATCAGAAGTTTTGGATGATTGGTAGAGGCAATTTTTGCTGCCGGACCGGTTCCTATTGAATACCCCAATACGATGATTTTATCTTCTCGGTATATTGTTTTGAGTTTGTCATAAGCGGTTTGGATGTCTTGAAAGAATTGGTCCTGTCCATTGATCGTTCCTTCACTTTTCCCGAAACCTCGGTAGTCAGGCATAAAAACATCGTAATGCATTGCGGTATAGGTGTTAGCAACCTCACCCCAAGAGGCAATAGAACCTGCATTGCCGTGTAAATAGAAGATGACACCCTTTGAACTATCTGATTTAAAGAGAAGGGCATTGAGAATTGAACTGTCTTTAGTTTTAATGCTGAGTTCTTCGAAATTTTGCTCAAAAGAGTACTTATAATCAGAGGCTATTTTTTCGGGAAAAAAGATGAGTTTTTCCTGGCTAAAATAAAGAAGTACACATGCAAGTACGTATAGGCCAACAATGAATTTAATTGATTTGATTACTAGTTTTTTCATTGGTGTTGATGTCTTGAATAGATGATCTGGATTAGTTATTTGATAACGAAAGTATTCGCCTTTAATGGGTTTGTTATTGATCTCGGATATTTGCCTACCTTTTGTTATGTAATATCGTGATTTGGCAATCGTATATTGAGGATCCTAGACTGTGTCGGCAAGACTACCTAAAATCTGATTAATCTATTTTTGATGGGGCCAAAATTGCGAATTCATTTGAGCTCATAAGATGGTTGTTCCTAACTTGAATTGTTTACTAGGGTATAACCAAAGGCCAGTATTCTTTCTGAAGATACAATGCCAATCCGATATAAAAATTGTATGCGCATAATATTCCAAGAATTAATCGTTGGACTATTTTGTTCGAAATTACCAACGTAATAAGCAGAAAGATGAGTAGGCTTGCGGCACCGATTGCAAGCGGATAGATGTAATTAATCATTGCGCCAAGTTCTTGATGGGACATGTCGGTGGAGGTGGCAAATAAAAAAGACACTAGTGCGCAAATTGAAAGAAGAAAGAATCCCTTCATTCTTATACTAATCGTTCGTTCTTCAGGTGGCATATCCTATTTAATGATTGGGTATTGAAATTGGTTGGAACTGCTTTGTTGTATCTGGTTTAGATATGGTCTATTTAATTTCCATACCATAAGCTGCATGTATCCGTCTTTCGGCTTCTTCTCGTGTTATTCCTTCATAATAGTCACGTACAAACGGATCATCCATTTGATCATCATGTGGAAAAATTTCAGGTCTGTTATTATTGATTGCCGTTTCTACAGTTGTTTTTATTGAAAGGGTGCTTTCGTATCCTGGCAATTGATTACTTAAATACCCAAAGTAGCTGGCTATATAGTCTGGTGACTTAAAATGTGCTGCATAATCATTGTAACTCTTTTCGCTTAACGAAACCCATACGCCGTATTGCAGTGTCTCTTCTGAACCGATGATTTTTTGGTTTAACACCACTCTTATAAAGCGGTCAGTTTGATCGGAATATTGTATTATACAAAAATCATGGGTAAGTACAGCCAGTTCAATTCTTTCTTGTTCAGATAGGTTATAATAGTAGTAAGGGGCTTCATATACAATTGCTGGCAACTCTTGATGTGTTTGTCCACAAACGGAGCAGGTGAATGTCATTTTTAATTGTTTGGGCATCCATAAAAATTACAATTGTTTATTAATTTGTTTTTGAGTTTTCATCTAAATCCGAATATACAACAAGTCATCACGATGCCATTGTGTTCTTGTTTTTGTAATAGTAAGCGAGTATCTTCTATTGAATACTAGTTCAAATTTTAATCATTACGCTTCCAGCAACTAAGTCATGTATCGCTCTTTTTTTTGGATTACTGTGAATAGTTAAGAAAGAAATCCAACCCAAAAAAAACTTGATGGGATATCTCACAATTGCCTGAAGTAGATTGATTCGCTTAGTTGAGTCTGAATCCTTTCTTACTCTAATACCTTTCAAATAGTTTCCTAAAGTAGAACCAAATGTCATACAAACAGGCTCGTATACAATAAATAGTCCGGCAAATACTGATATTTTTACCCAGTCGGGTACATTTTCGTACCTGTCCAAAATACTTCCGGAGATGAACATTAATAAAACAATTAAAATTGTGTCTATAAATGTTGATTGAATTCTGTCAGTTAAAAGGGGATATTCTTCTTTCATTAATTTTGTCTTTTTTGAGTTTAGAAAGATTATTCAGGCATTTCTGTTAGCAGATTGATTTGTGGGAGCTGAATATTTATTTATAAGTTAACTATATTACCCGCCTGTAATATATGTTTTTTGTCTCTTGCAACAAACCTTATCAGCTGTATAGCCTGTTTTAAAAGAGATTATATATTCTATGATTTATTTTTGACGACAGTTGCCATTACACAATATCTTGGGTAGACTCCCCATCTACTTCTGATTTTAAAGTATTCTGAGACCAAGAATGTCTTTGCTTTTCCAATCTTTAAATTTACCTGATATTTCAAAATAAGTTCTATACTCACTCATCAATAGGGAAGGATAGATACCCCAAATTTGCATAATTCCAATGTTTTGTAATGGTTTATTTTTTGAAGTAGAAAGTATAATAATTATTTGCACCGCTGATCACTTGCCCATTTACTTGGTACGATTTAATAAAATTTATACAACCAATTTTATCCATTGAAAGACCGGTCCTGATACTCCGATATTCTTCGGTGATTTCTGTTATAAGATATTGTCTGTTCACTTTTGGTAATTCAATTTTATAGTCATATTTACTTAAGAAGCCATTGTCTAGACCGAACGAATAGCTTACCTGCAATGTATCATTGTATCTGCAATAGTTGCTATTAGTCTGATTAATAGAAAACGATTCGATGAGGATTGTAAAGTTTGAAGCCTTTTCGTATTTTTTAACGAGAATTGTATCGGTTTCATCTACAGGAAAAGAAATGAATGCAATATTTGTAACTGCTTCGGTGCAAGGATATTCTTTACATCCAAAGAGAATGGCACACACTGCTAAAAAGGCGGTTGAAAAATGCTTCATGAATTAGTGATTATTGTTTGAGACATCTGTATTGTTAGATTCTTTTTGTGTCTATCCATTTGTTGGTTGTAAATAGCTCTGCTGATTTTTTGAAGAGTTCAGCCGTATTTTCTAGAACCTTTGGCCACCCTACAGATGCGGGATAAAAATCATAGTGGTCATAATGGTTATTGGTTAATAGGACGGCTAAATCTTCAAAACTTATATTGTTATCTGCATCAGAGTAGGGGCGTAGCTCGTCGTCTATAAGCCGTCTTATTTCTGCGTGAAAATAGCTTTGGTTGCCTTCTAATTCAACTTGTATAAATTGGTTTCTTAAAACTCTTACATACCTATCTCCGCCGGTAATTGAATAGCTTTCCATCACCATTTTCAACCCATACTCTTTTGTCAGAAAATGAAAGTAGCGGGTAAAGTCAGCTGATGTCTTTTTGGTATTTTCTGTTGTTTGTGGCATCTTTTTAGGGCTTACGGCAGGGACTTTATAGAGATTGTCACTTGTGGTTCGTTCACCCATAACCTGTTCAGACCTATTCCGGCTTTAGTTTCGTGATGGTAAAGCCGGTGTTGAAATTAGGATATAATATTGAAGATGGTATGTCCTACCTGAACCGCAGATTGGATTTTTAATTGGCTAAAGTACTCTTATTGTACGCAAGTTGCATAAACCCTAATGTTGTATGCTGCTAATTTGTGTTATGAAATAGAATTCCAACTAATTTTCCAATCCCTTTCCAATCACAATTATTTACTGTATATATCTTGCTCAATTTATCTATTGAAAGTGTGTAAACGTCTACAGTTGTACAAATAAAATGTGAAGCAGAAACAGAGATTAGCTGTCTTTCGAAATTACGCACCGAGTCAATTTGATAGTCACCAAGTTTTATCTTCTTTAATGTGGTATTTACATTTTTATTTTCAATATTTCCTTTCATTTTAAAACATGCAAAGTAGCCGTTTGTTTCTTTTGAAATAACAAGACTAAGATTGCTTTGATGAAAGCAGCCGTTTGATTGAACATTTATAAAATAATCCTGTCCGAGTTTCAAGCTGTCAATACATAATATAGATGGTGATGAGTCAATTTTGTTAGCTGTATTCAATAGTGTGAAATTACTTTGATGGTTTGGCTTCTGGACGTGCTGTAAAAAACTCTTGTTAATACCAAACAGAAAAAAGGGTATAACAATTTTCAAAAAATTTATGTTTAGTGAATAGTGCATAGTGGCGAATCGCCTTCCAGTTTTTTTTGTGTTGATGTTCTATATTACTTTAGCCCGCAACTCTGGTTTATCAAAGATTGAGAGTTGAAGGTATAAACTAAAACCGGCATTTTAGAATATTGATTCTTAGCGGCACTCCGCCAATCGTTCAAAAATCTCGGCACTTTCAATGTCTTTAAAAGCCAGTATTATTTCATCCTGTTTTTTATAAGTAAAACTACCATCAAAATTCTCGTTTATATTACCAGTTATCAATATTAAATGTTGTGAGTTAAACTGTAAATGTATCTTATACACGTAGCCATGGTCAACACCAACTGATACAACTTTTACATTTGAGTTTACCTTCAACTCTTCGAGTGTTCTGTCAACTCCGGCGGTGTTTTTATCTGCCCAAAATGTATCGAGACCAATATTCGTTTGCGACGTGAATAATCTATAAGTAGAATCTTCTGTATCAAGCTGAATTTGGATAGTGTAGAGAAAATGAAAAGGGATTGAAGATAAATCGAACTTCGGTTCTCTATCAATATCAAACAAAATCGTTTTCACCAGTCGATTTTCAATAGCAGAAACGAATGTTGAAATATTTTCTCTATAAGGTCTTACGTCATCCATATATTTATTTTGTGGCTAACCGCTGAAGCTTTACGTTCGTGACGGTTTCAGGGAACCTCAGCCAGCCCGGTATAAAGATGATTAGAATTACTGACGATCAGGTTTAAGCATCTGCAAGCATGACGCAAAAACCGGTGTAAGCTGCTGTCAGGCTCAATTGTGCCATAGGTAAATTTTGTATTCTACCTCCCAAGTGTCACTACTTTTCTTCAAAACGGCTAACGCGCCATGTCCATTTAAGCCGTTTCTTTTAACCCAATAACATACAATCGCGGTAGTATTGCCCAAATAATAATTGATTCTTGAAAACGAGAAAATACCAGCCGCATTAGGGTATCTCTCATAAAATGCAATCCAATCTTGTTGAATATGCTTTTGTCTAATAGGAAATCTTTTAACAACTAAAGTATTATGTTCGTGGCTAAAATTATTGTTTATTACAACCTTTTCATTATTACTTCCATAGAAGTTCGCAAGCAACTTTGTCAAGCTACTATCTATAACCGTTGGTCTCTGCCCGTTTCTGTTCTCTGTCCACATGTATACCTGCTGCCTATCACTTAAATTTGATGAATTAAGTTGTTGAATTGTTACTCTTGTTTGAACACTCTTTTCCAAACTATCAATACCATTTCTCAAAATAACGGCCAAACTACTGCTGTCTCTTATCTCTGTTCGAATAATGCTACCATAAATGACATAGTCCTCTGCTCCCAGTTGTCCGAATGAACATACCGCTATAAGAAGAGGTATTATTCCCAATATATATGCCTTAGACATGCAGGTCATAAATTTGTAGCAAGTCCCTTGATGTATGCTGCCTTTCTCTATAATTTTTTGTAAAGGCTTACAATTTCTTTGAACTTGTCAAAGTTTTTAGGATAGGTTGTATTTGTTGCTGTAAAGTCTATCCAGACATACGATGTACTGGTCTCTGTAATTATATAGCAACAGTCATAAATTTTGTTTCCTCTAAGTAATTGTACTTTGTAAGCGTTACCTAAATATTTAAAGTCTGTCAACTCTTTTTTAAGAAGCATTTTATGTTGAGAACTCCATTTTGGCGATTGTCCCATACTATAATCTTTAACTACCCAATTTTCAAAGTCTGATAAACTTTTGAAGTCGTCTTTTTTGAAGTTTTTAAAAAGTAAAGCATTTTCTATTGAGTCAACTGCTGGAAATGTTCCTCCAAATAAATTTAGAGGTGTCTCCCTAATATGCCACCACTTTGGAATTGTTATTTGAAAACCGTAAGTTGAATCTATGTGTATTATTGAATCTCTACCTGAAAATTGTTCAAGTTCAATCAAGTAAGCTGGTAAGTTTATATGCTTAACATTGTCCTCAGGTCGTGTTTGAGAAAAGCAAGCATTAGTCGCAATTAAGAATGACAAAATTAATAAGGGCCTTGTCATAAATATGTATTGTTAAATGATGAATTGATACTGCATGTTTCTTTAAGGATGCATACAACGAACAAGTGTTGCCGATGGCAGGGAATTTTTGCACTAAAGTTTATTAGAATTACTACTGTTGAACCTTACACAAATGCCCAATAGAAGCAGTTTAGCCCGCTTTTGGCAATACCTTGTTATGGGCAGTACTTCTTGCCATTCGTTATCAGAACAATGAAGTTTGAGTTTCAATCTTCGGGTGAAAAGTGCCGATAATCATAAACGGATTCTTACCGGTTAAATGATGAATTTGTGATGTTCCTAGAAATAAATGCAAATCTTTTGTTTTTGCAAAGTCGTCAAAGTATTTTTTCTTCACATCTTCAACTGCTTTTTCTTCGTTGCCTTCGTGTCGAGAAAGACAATTCCAATAAAGTTGCCCTATTTCCCAATCTTCAATCATCATTTTGCTTTGTTTTCCATTGCAATCACGCAAAACATAAGAAAATTTATAAGGTAGCTTTCTAACAACTTCAAACAAATCTTCATCTTCTTGAGCAAATAAATTACTGCTTCTGTCTTGTTTTAGTTTTTCGAGTTTCGTTTTATCCCATTCCCTTTCTACTTGCTCAATAGTGAAATCGACAATTTCTGTTGGCTTAAAGACAGCAAGAGAAGTCATTATTTCCCGATTTTTGGCTTCTGCAATAAGTTCTTCAATATCAGCATAGATTTTGTTTTTAAACACAATTTCTTTGCGTAGCAACCAATTGCTTCTTGTGTCTAAATGGTCTAAAATCTTAATTTCCGTATCATAAGAAACAGGTCTAAAACTTTCTTTTCTAAAATCGCTTGTGTTTTTCACAAGGTCAATTTCTATCCAATCGTATTTTTTGTATTGTTCCTCAAATGATTTTTTACGGAATTGAATAGGATAAATTCTAATCCAACTTCCGTCTTCAAGAAAACCTGCCGTACAAACTAATTCATCATATTTGCTTGAAATTGCAGGGTAGGTTTTTACCGTGATTAAAACTTTTGTCTTTGCCATTTTAAATATGTGTTACTTCGTATTCAAAATCAGGCAGGTTCTCAATGGCTTCCGCTAAATGTTTGCGATGGCATTGGCATATATTCGCTTCAAAACAAGTTAAAGCAATGCGTTTTCTTTCTTTCAGCAAGTTTAAAATTTTCTCTTGCGAAGATCTTGTTTTCGTCAAGTTGTTTTCGCAATAAACAGCAAATAATTTATCATAATCGTCTTGTGTATTTAATTCTTGTCGTTGTTCGGATTGTATACCAACTTCAGGGTAATGTGCATACTCAATTCCCAAACTGTTGCAATAGCGTTTTAATTGATTTTTGCTAAATCCATATTTCATACTTAACGGATTGTTACGAACATCAACTAAAACTTTTACATCATTTTTAAGCAAACGATTTAAGTATTCCTCTAACGAAATACCTTCGTAGCCAATAGTAAACAAAACAGTTTTGTTGTTTTTTGGACGACTGCTATTTACTTTATCAAGTTGTTCTGTCGTTAAAATTTCCTTTGCTTTTATACTGTTTATAGCCGTGTATGGAAAGTTTAAATAAGTGTGCTTCATCAAAGCATCAGCATTCATTTTTCCGTATTGGTCTTTTACATACAACATCAACTTTTTATCGTCAGATTTTAGTGTGTTGAAATAATTTGTTGTTTCGTTACAAGTAAAATGGCTTGTTGTTTCGCTCAACATTCCTTTTTTTACCATAGCCGTTAAGTCTGCATTAGCGGAATACGAATAACAACCGTATTTATATGGAATAAAATCGTATTCGGGTTTAGCCTGATGTTTTGTAAAAAGGTAAAGCAATTTTTGTAGGCTGATTTTATCAATCGTTCCTTCAAAAATTTGCAACAAGGCTAATATAACTTTTCGTCTATAAAACATTCGGTAAAGGTAGTAAATTTGACTTGACTTGCTATGGCATTTAGTTAAATTTCATCATTTGTCCAAGTTTTTGTTTGTCTGATGGGTGTTGCGTGGGTATTGCCCGTAGCTTTCGGGCCTTGCTGCGGTCGTGGTGTAGGCGTACCCAAGCTTTGGCAGTTGAAAGTGTCTTTGTGAGTATGATGACTTTTTAAATGAAGCCCGACGTTTGAGTATTTGCGAAGGCAGGGAATTCATTGATTGTCCTTCGCGGCATCTCGCCCAAGGCGAGACCCATTTGAAAATTTGTTGTTGAATTTAAGAACTAAAGCTGAACATTGAAAGTCAATCCCGAGCCACTGCTGATGCTTGCACATAGCTGATGTTACAATGTCCAGCCCTGCTTTTGCAACTACTTTTGTTGGCAGCAGTATTTTTATTTTCGCTCAATTTTTACTAATCCTTGTCGTGTCGCTAAATATAAATTCCCCTTGTCATCAAAAGTCATAGTAGAAATGTAGGATGTTGGAATATCAGAATTTTCATTGTGATAGTTTTCCCAACCATCTTTTAAGTTATATCTAACTAAACCGGCTCTGTCAGTCGAAATCCAAAGAACTTTTTCATTTTTGTCATATAGAACGCAATTTGTGTGATTAAATGGCATTCCTGAATTGTCTGTTGTAAATTGTTTGAATGTTCCGTCTGTGTAGCGAATTGCAATACCCTCATCATTGTTTACTTTACCTTTTTCTTTTCTGTCGAACTCGTAAAGAGTAAAGTAAAGATTTCCGTTTTCGTCTTCATCCATTGAAGTAATACACTTTCCTTTCAAAACAGTTTTTTTTGTATTTTCAAAATTTGTTACTTGATTGCTTTCATCAATCACTGCTGTTCCACTAAACGTGCCGATCCAAATTCTGTTTTTTGAATCTCTTTTTGCAAACGTTACTCTATTTGAGGGCAAGTCTTTGAGTTTGCTTTTATTTAGGTTAGTCCATTTTCCGTCTTTATATATAGTCAAGCCCTCGTCAGAGCAGAAGAATAGTTCATTTGTTTTTGGGTTATTAATAATTTCATATGCTCCATCAATTCCTATCTCGGTTGAGTCATACTTTGTCCATTTTGTATTGTCAAAACTATAAATATTGTTTTTTCCGTAAACCCATTTCACATCATTGTTGTCTGACGCTAATGCGTAGTAGGCGAAATATTTGCCCTTGTCTGTGATGTTTTGTTCGGCATTTTTAAATTCTTTACCGTCAAAGGTCACTAAACCTTCATCTACAGTAAGCCAGATAAATCCGCTTTTGTCTATTGCAATATTGTCATTCATATTGTTAGGAAGATTTGAGTTATTAGAGTTCCAAACGGTTATTTTGTAATTTTTTAAATTTTCATTTTTGTAAACATAGGATTTATTGAAAATTTCTGGACTTCTCGGATTGTCGAACGAATTTTTGAAAGCGGTCATATCAACCCGTTCAATCTGCCCGGAAATTTTATTGTCGTTGATTACGAAAATTAAATTCATAGAAGATTTTTCTTCTTTCTTTCCGCTTGTTACTGCAGGTGTCCATTTTTTGAACTTGTTAAGTTCTTCAATGATTTTCAATGTAATTGGATTGTTTGATTGGTCAGTATGACTTAAGACACAAGCCAGACCTTTTGCATCAACAAGTACTTGAAATTTTACAGCACCTTTTATTCCTTGTAAGTTTAATTCCTTGTTTAGTTTGTCTTGTAGTTTTAAAAACTCGGTTTCGTCATACCCTGCCTTTATATCTCCGCAATCAAGGCAAAATCTTTCAGTTATACAGTTGTCTAATTTTACAGGAAATAAGTTTTGTGCAGTTAAGTTCGATGCAAATGCAATCAGTAAAATAAAAATCGATTTTTTCATTAGTTATGTTAGTTTTTGAAGGGTCGCTTCAATATTGTGGCGAACGGTCAGGGCTTTGCGCTGCTGGGGAAATGTTGCTGTGTCCGCCCCGGCTTGCAAATGCCGATTAATGATTTGAAGTTAATGATTAATTCTGAAGTTGAAGTTTAAGTGTCCGCCCGAACCACTGCTGCCCAGAGCTGGGAAAGTTGAAAGACACTGTTCGTCCGCCCCAGTATGCGCAAAACCCCATGTAAGCTGCAGTTTAGGTCAAGCCTGTCACTGCGATAAATTTATAACTGTTGTGTCCGCGGCTACCATTTATAAGACTTTTCCATTTTAACTTAATCTCACCGTCTTTTTTTATCCGTCCTCTATACTTTACAATTCCAGTCTTGCTTTTAGTTGAAAAAGATATTCTTCTGCCTTTAATCTCAAAGTCACCCTTACCGACTTGCTCAGCACTAATATTAAACCAATTTTTTAGGTCGTTTATACTTCCTTCACAGTCTGTACCAACATTAATTACTTTTCCGTCTGAATAAAATCTTAAATAATCTTGGGTTCTCTCGTCGTCACCTTTTTCTATATAACAGTCAGTTTGATAGTATCCGTCAAATTTCAATAAAGTTTTTTTTTCGCTTTGTCCAAAAGATAAAAGCGAAAAGAGTAGAGTTGGTAACAGGAATAAGGTTTTCATATGTCAGTTTAAAATGCTTTTTTATATCTGTCGCTATTATGGAATGTGCTTTATGAATTATGGAGTCTCTCAAAATTGCAGCTTACGGCCGGGGCTTTGCGTTCGTGGCGGTATTCAGGGATCCTCAGCCCAGCCCTGGTTTAAAGATGATTAGAATTACTGGCGATCAGGTTTAGGCGTCCGCCGCCATAACGCAAAACCCGGTGTTGGCTGCACATTTATTTCGAATGTCCCAATTCTGCACTAGTAGGATCCTTTTTATCCTTCCAATCTTCAAATTTTGCTACTAAGTCCAAATAAATACTATACTGACTCAACTTTAATGAAGGAAAAACGGAATTCAATGCGTCAATACGCTTTTCTGAAATTATATAGTTAACTGACTTGTTAATTGCTATAGGCAATTTTTCGGGTATCTGGCTTTTTCCTTTTAGACCTAGTCTATTTTGTTTGGAAATATATGATGTTAAAATAACAGACAATGTGTCTCCTGTAATGCTATACTTGCCTTCATATGTTTCCTTAAGCACAGTCTGATACATGCTTTTATAATCAGTGGAATAAATAATATATATAACGGTCGAATCATTCTTAAAATGTAGCAAGTAGTCAATCTCTTTCGTTCCGATATAATAACATGTTTGTTGATGTACGTAGTAAGTTCTGTAGGACATCGCTGACTGTCCGTAAACACTAGAAAAGCTTATAATCAATAGGTATAATATGTAGATTTTTCGACGCATATGTATTGCAGCTAACGGCCAGGGCTTGCTGCTGTGCTGGTATTCATTGAACGTCCAGCCCCGAACCGCTGATGATTGAAAATATGAAGATGAAGTTAACAACAAAAAGCTAAATAGAATTACGTCGGCTGGAACTGCTGCTGATAGCGAACAAAAAGATGAGAATATATTCGTCAGCCAGCATAGCAGCAAACCCCCTGTTAGCTGCATACCCTTCTCTGTCAGCAACAAGATTTGCCCAATTGAATAGGCGGACACTTTACTGTTCCGTAACTGCAATAAACACAACAGTCGCCTTCTTTTGGTTTAAGTCGTGTCTTACAATTTGAACACTCATAAAAATACTGACAAGCATCTGTTGGCATTGTTTCTTCTTGTCTGTGTCCACAAACGGGGCAAGTAATAACAGATTGAAGTATGATAGTTTTTTCCATTAGTTGTTGATTACAGATTGAGAAGTTACTTTATAACCAGTTTTATTAATGACGGATACAAGGCTATCAACGGAAGTTTTACTGTTGTCAAACTTTACAAGGCTGTTGCCCTTTTCGTAAGAAGTATTGAACTCAATCACTCCCGATGTTTTTGAAAGTTCGCTATTTATATGTTCTGTGCAGCCTTCGCAGGTCATACCTTTTATTTTAAATTCTGCTGTCTGTATGTTGCTTTTGTCAACAATAATAACCTTTGCTTCCTGTGGCTTTGGATAAAATACTTTTGCATAGTAAGGAAATGCAATTACCAGTCCTGCAAGCACTGTAACGATTGCTAAAAATGATTTTGATTGCCAAAATGATTTTTTGTTGTCTGCTTCACAGTCGCAGTCAACTTGTTTTTTTGGTTTTAATTTTTGATACCACGCAAACGCAAAAACGGCAACAGTCAAACCGATTAAATATGGACGAAAAGGTTCAATCCACGAAAACGAGGAAGCAAGTCCACTTGCACCACCTAAGAAAGCTAAAACTGGTGTTATGCAACAAAGCGAAGCAGCAACTGCTGCCAACAGACCTGCAACCCAACCTTTACTATTTTTTGTTTTCGTTGTCATACTGTCGCCAAATTTTGTTGATTAATAATTTTAAAAAACGGTCTTAAAGTTTTTAAATGTTCGCTGCGTAAAGAATAGAAAATAGTTTGCCCTACTTTTCTGGCTTCAATGATGTTTCCGTCTTTTAGTTTGCGTAGATGTTGCGATATAGCTGGAATGCTCATTCCTAAAATGTCGCTTAGGTCGCAAGGGCAAAGTTCATTTTCTTCTTCAAGTAGAAACATTATTTTTAGCCGCACTTCGTTGCCTGCCAAAGCAAGAACTTGCCCCAACTGCAAAAAAGATTTTGAGTTTGTCTTTAATTTTTCACGGCAACTTTTAATTTGTTCTATGTCCGCCTGTAACCGTATGCAAGTGTCGTTTGCCATTGTCAAATTTTTTTGTTGTGGCAAATGTAGGAAAGATTACTTATTTAAGCAAATACTTAAATACAAAATTGTCAGACAGGTTACAAAGCTGTTTTGAAGTGTCGAAAAAAATGTCCAATTAGTAAACGGGAAGTGTCCAACAGGGTTGCAGCTAACACGTAAATATATGAATCCCCACATAAAATTGTTATACAACTAAGTGTTTGATTCCTATATGGTTAGTGATATACAAAATTTATTGTTTGTTAGTACAATTCACCAGTCTATCTCGTTACTCTTCCACAAATCATCAAACGGACTAACAATGTTTACCAAGCTCTTTTTGCTTACATGTAAATACCGCTCCGTTGTTCTGATGTCAAAATGACCTAATAAATCCTTGATATACCGAATGTCTACACCTTTATCCAACAAATGAGTTGCAAAACTGTGCCGCAAACTGTGAATACCCACCGATTTGCTGATGCCCGCCTTCTGCTTTGCATTCGAAAACACTTGCTGAATAGTTCGAGTAGGGTAGGAGCTACCGGTCTGACTAGATTCAAACAAATACTTTCTAGGCTTCGGCTCACACTCTTGAATATAGCGACGTAAAATGTCTAACAAAACCGGACTTAAATTTACATACCGGTCTTTTTTACCCTTTGCATTCCGAATATGCATCTGCATTCGCTTGCTGTCAATATCCGATAGTTCTAATGCCACTACTTCGCTTACCCGCAATCCTGCCGAATAGGCTGTAAACAACATAGCCTTGTGCTTTTTATTCTGTAACGCATTGAACAAACGCGTTAACTCATCTTCGTTCAACAATTTAGGTAATTGTAATGGCTTTTTGGGTCGTGGAATCTCCCAAAAGAATTTCTCTCGTTTCAATACCTGCTCATAGTAAAACTTTAAAGCATTTATTCTACTATGCAATGTATTTTCCGATAGATTCAACTTCTCAAAACAATATTGGAGATATGCCTTGATCCGATCCGGCGTAAAACTTCGCGCATCACGATCTTTTATGGTTCCTAAAAATGCATGCAGCTCATTTAAGTAGGTGCGTATGGTAGAAGGACTGTAGGCCTTTAAAATCAAATGCTGACGCACATCTTCCAACACCTGCTTATTAACGTCGTAGATTCGATCTAACGTATAACCTGCACCCCTTTCCGTTTTCTCAGACAACTCCCTGCTCATTCCACCTGCCTTTCCCAATTGCTCCTCAATGATAATACACCCCGCTTCCTTTAACAAATGATGCAATCTTTGTAAGTTCGATTCGCTAAATCCTACATACCAACATTTATGAGTCTGACTCCACCTTGCACCCATTTTTTTCCGCAGCAATCCATTTAAACTACTATAGTTCTCAAAATAGATCCCAATGCATCTTGCACCCCGATGATCCATTACTTTAATGCGAACTTCTTTCACGTTTTTGCCCCGAAAGCTAGCTCGCCTATCTTACATACTCATGGTGTTTTCATCAATTTACAACCTGTTATTAACCATATATCAAACTTTAGTATTTGCTCTGTCCTCCGCTACGCTTCATAAATTTCTACTTCCTTCCTCCCTTTTTTTGCCACAGATACTCCAGATTACAACAGATTTCCACAGATTAGCCTCCAATATTCAATCAACCTGACAGCGATCAGGATTTACAAGATTAAAGGATTTACAGGATGGATAGTCTACCTCCTCACCCTCGTTTCCTCTTATCCTCCTTCCTGTATTCCCCCTGTTCTTTCTTGATCTCGCCGGCTGTTTCATTATTAATTATTACTTATTAATTATTAATTGCCCCGGCTGTTCAATTCTTAATTCTTACTTCTTAGTTCTTAATTAACTCCCCCTGTTCCTCCCCCTCTTCTTTCTTTGTATTTCCTCGTCTCCTCGTCTCCTCGTCTCCTCGCTTCCTCGCTTCCTCGTTCCTGTCTTCCCGCACTTCGTGCCTCTCAGTTACAACATTACATCATAACCTACTCATATTCAATTAGTAAGCCGATTTGAAGGAAAATGTGTTTTTGTAATTCAGACCGGCTAGGTATGTACACACCGGTCCCTGAAGAGAAGGTAAAGATCACTCCTCGGACTCGGTTTGTTCCCTAAATATACTTATTTACCTAATAACCACAAGGTCGTATACACGAGATTTTTTGATGGGGATTTGTTAATGTTTGGTAGGGGTGGGGTGGGTTCTTTTCGGTCAGGTATCAAGGTTGAGGCATTGGGCATTAGGCTTTAGGCTTTAGGCTTGGCGCAGCTGCGCTGCTGCTAAAGTCGCAAAGTTTCACGGAGGTAGAGAAGGGGCGCTAAGTGGGAATGACTTACTATTTGATAGGTTTATTTTTCCCTTAACCTCTATTTGTACTGTGTTTTCTTTACCGCGGCGTCCTTCGACTCAACTTTCGGTTGGCTCAGGAACCAGCGCAGCGAACGCAGCGGTTTCGCAGCGGAAGCAACGGATACACCACCACTACAACAAAAAAAAGACGGCCTCTCAGCCGTCTTACTCTTTCATATTTTTTATTCCCCAATCGCGCAGCGATCAAAACCTAACACCTAAAGCCTAACGCCTAACGCCTAACACCTAAAGCCTAACACCTAACGCCTAACACCTAATCAGTATTTCGCTGCTTTCCCCCCACTCGCACTCTTCCGAATAAACTCCCTCAAATCCTCATTGCTGCTTACCAAATCCTCTCTTCTCAAATACATCATATGACCGCTTCGGTAGCCCTTAAAGCTGATCCTGCTGGTCAACTTACCCGATGGATCGATCTGCCACATATTGTACTGCGCATTGAAATAGTCACAGGCACCGTCGTAATAACCCGATTGCACCATTACATGCAAATACGGATTCGAACGCATCGCCTTGCCCAAATTCTCTCCCGTAGTGTTGTTGCTGTTGTCCCAAGGGTGCACCGGACCAAACATATTGTACTTCAGATCCGTTTTGTACCCCAATTCCTCTCGTAAATACATATTAATGGGAGGAGTGAAGGAATGCAACCAACTGGTCAACTCCGAGTTGAAATCCGGACGATCACCCGCATCCTTCTTGTCAATGCCCTTATATCTTGAATCCAATCTACCCACCGTATAGCCCTCCGCTCTCAACAACTCTTTCCAGAACAATTGCGTGGATACATCAAAGTTGTTTTGCAATATTACTTCTTCCGATAGTCCCGAATAACGCGCCATCTTCTTCGCCAAATCCTTGCGCTCGGCATCAGTGATCAAACTGCCTTTATTGATGCCCACCAACAATTCTCCCATCGCAAATTTCTCTACCTCCGGTAGCATAGCCGTCAAATCCTTCGATTGCAAATCGGCCGGTAATTTCTTATGATACCAGGCCGTCGCCGCGAAATAAGGCCATCTCAGGGCGGTTGCTTGCTGCGGACTTCTCGTTAAACCTAAATCGGTAGGCGATACCAATACCACGCCGTTAAAATACATCCACTGACTTTCCTGCAATTCCAACGCCAATCCCGATACCCGCGTGGTTCCATAACTTTCACCAATCAAATACTTGGGAGAAGCCCATCTATTGTACCTGCTCATAAAAGTATTGATCCACTCCGCCAAATACTTCACATCGGCATTCACACCAAAGAAAGTAGAACGGGGCGTATTCTTGTCTACAATGCGCGAGAAACCCGTATTCACGGGATCTACATACACAATGTCGGCTACATCTAAAATGGAATTGGGATTGTCTTTGAATCCATAAGGTTGAATTGGATTGCCCTCGTCATCAATATTCAATACCACCGGTCCCGTATAAGCGATGTGCATCCACACCGATGCCGATCCCGGTCCACCGTTAAAACTCACCACAATAGGTCTTGTGGTTTTATCTTTTACATCCGTTCTTTCGTAATAAGTGAAAAACAATCCGGCAATGGTCTTACCATCTTCGTTCCACACCGGCATGGTACCGGTAGTTGCCTTATACGGCACTTTCTGCCCTTTAATGGTTACTTCATGTGCACTCACCACCACTGCATCCGGATTAAAATTCACATCCGGTCCTGCATTTTTTACTTCCTTAACCGGGGCTGGGGGAGTAGCCGGCGCCGACTTCGGCTGCGCCATCAAGCAATACGGACTTGCCACCGCAAGTACCATCAACAATTTTCTCATAAGTCTATTTTTGGTTGGAAAGGGAAGGTAATTAATAATTAAGAATTAATAATTAATAATGAAACAGCCGGGGTAATTAATAATTAATAAGTAATAATTAATAATTGAACAGCCGGCGAGATCAAGAAAGAACAGGAAGAAGAACAGGGGGAATACGGAAAGGAGGCTGAAAATTGCGAAGCGAGGCAGTTGTGGGAAGGGGAGAAGGAAAATAGAGTAAATACAGAGAGACTGCCAGCGCTGCGTTTCCGCTGCGACCGCTGCGCCGCTGCGGTAAAAAAACTATGATTTAGGAGCAAATAGCCGGCGATCAGACTGATTGAATATCAGAGGCTAATCTGTGTCAATCTGTATAATTTGAGCTATCTGTGGTCAAAAAAAGCCTAACACCCAAAGCCTAAAGCCTAACATCTTATCTGAAACTCGGACACAAACTCTGCCTCTTATCCCCATTATACTCACTATAAAACCCTCTCTTCATCAACGCAAACTCCAACGCACCTCTCGTATTATTAAACTGACTCAAGCTAGAAGTAGTAGCATCATACGTAAACGTCAACCGAACACCCTTCCATTCCAAACCCACCAAAGGAATAAACGCATCACCCGGACGCATATAGATCCCCGCTAAAAACTGATTCTCTCCACTATTTCCCAAATCAAACTGCGCAAAGCCCCCAATCACCATCTCACTCGCACCCGCTTGTCTACTATAATACCCCATCGGATTCACGATCACCGATTCACTCACTTTCACACTCGCATTCACAAACGCAGAATAACGCGGTTGCAATCTGCTATCAAAACCAACCGGATCAGTGGTGAAGAAACTTTCTCTGGGTCTGTTCAAATGCCACATCGAAACCCCTCCGTTGATGTACAATTTATCGTTGGGGAAGAAAGCATAGTTCAATCCCGCCTGTACATCCAAGTAGTTATTATTCGGTGCATCAATCACCACACTGGTAGGCAAAGTATTGTCGAAGAATTGACCGTCGAATTGGTCAGGGAATTTCAATTCAGAAGTGTTGATGCGCTTGTTCGACCAGCCCATATTCACACCAAAGCTCAACAAATGCGCTACGCCCAACATTTGGTGATAGGCTGTTGATAGGTATACTTTGGTAGAACTCAAACTTCCGCTTCCGGCCACATCGCGCATGATCACGCCACCAACGCCCAACCATCCACTTTCAATGCGATCGCGGAACAATTGCGCATCACCCCAAATACTCATGGTTTTATAGGGAATGCTCATGATCGAGCTCCATTGATTGCGGTAATTGGCACCAATTCTATAGTCTGCATCGGGGATAAAACCGGTATTCGCCGGATTCGTCACAAGTGGCGTATTGTACCATTGTGAGAAATGCAGATCCTGCGCTGTAGCTGAAACCGAACATACCATGCCCAGCACCCACATCATTCCAATGCGAGCACTCCAATTCTTGATCACACTTTTTATGTTCCGGTTATCGTTCATGCGCTTATAAATATACTGTTAAATGCCCTGAAAGGTTTGCCACTGAAACCCTATTTAGCAATCATTAACTAAGTTTTAATGTTGGTTCACCGCAGAGCTCGCCAAGCCCGCAAAGAATTCGCAAAGTTCTTTTTCTTGTTTTTTTACCGCGGCGTCGCAGCGCTGGCAATCCCCCCTGTATTTCCTCGTTTCCCGCAACGGCTTCGCCTGCGGGACTGCTTTTGCTTCGCAAAACCAGCCTCCTTCCTCGTCTGCCTCCCCCTGTTCTTCTTCCTGTTCTTTCTTGATCTCGCCGGCTGTTTAATTCTTAATTCTTAACTCTTAATTCTTAACTCTCTCCCCCTGTTCCTCCTCCTGTTCTTTCTCCTCGCTCCTCATCTCCTCGTTCCTCGCTCCTCTATCTAATCAACGTTATATCCCCCGTCTTCCTCGCCTTCGTTCCATCACTAAACTCCGCCTCCAACGTATACGCATACACGTCCATCGGTTGTGGCTTGCCGTTGAAGGTTCCGTCCCAACCAATCTTGCGATCGGTGGTGGAAAATACAACCTGACCCCAACGATTGTAAATCGTAAACTTCATCTTCACAATACCAAAACCACGAACACCAATTACGGAGTTGTTTCCAAATCGATTCGGTGTAAAGGCATTCGGTACATCTAACAAGGGTTTTACCAAGGCTTGTATCGGCTGACAAATAGTATCGGTACAACCAAATTGATTGTAAGCGATCAAACAAGCATTGTATGTTCCCGAAATATTGTATTGATGCAAGGTGGTATCTGCTGTATTTTTCAAGGTACTATCACCATCACCAAACAACCATTTATAACGTACCGCATTCTGCGATAGATTAGTGAAAATAGTAGGCGTGTTCAACACCGGGGTTACCGGCGTATAACTGAAATTAGCCGTAGGTATGGGGTTCACCGTTAACGTCACAATCAAACTATCCACCTGGTTACAGGTATTAGGGTCAGTGGCATACATCTTAACGGTATAGGTGCCTATATTGGCGTATAAGTGTGTTGGACTTATTTCGGTAGAAGTAGTGCCATCACCAAAATCCCAGAAGAAACTGGTTCCCGCCAAAGAGGTATTGTTGAATTGTGCATTGTAAGGCACACAACCATTCAAGTTGGTTTGGAACTGCGCATCCACATTGGAGGCAATACGCAAGTCAACACTCATTGAATCGGGTGCGTTACAATAATTGGTATCGGTTAAAATTAATTTTACTTTATAAGTTCCGGCCGATGGGAAGGCATGGGTTACAGAACCCGTTCCTGAACTAATGCGCGTGCCATCACCAAAGTCCCAAACAAATCCTTGACCCGTAAATGGCTTGCCCGGAGGTGCGGTCGATAAATTATCAAAGCGATAGGTGATCGATTCGCAAGGAGGCAATTTGGTATTGGTGAAGTTCAAATTCGCCTTATCATCTCTTACACGTACATGAATAAACGCGGTGTCTCGAATATTACAAGTATTCGAATCGACAGCAATCAATCGAATGGTATAGGTTCCGGTTGCTGTGAAAGTGTGCGAAATATCGGTATTGGTAGTTCGAATTGTACCACTACCATCACCAAAATCCCATTCGTAGCTTTTAGCGTTCTTTACTGTATCTCGGAAATTGATGGTCAGTGGTAAACAACCCACCGTATCTTGAACTCCATTTATAAAAGCTTTCGGTCCCGATGCCACACCTGCAAAATTGAAGGAGATCTTCACTGCAGCGAGGTTACATCCTCCCGAGGTATTCACGGGAGCAACTACACCGGGCGTTGTCGGAAAATTCACACCTCCACCACAGTTGGCACATATCGCTTGGTAAATCACCCCTTGGGCATCAAAGCGACTGGTTCCGCCGTCCACATGTTCTCCTTCACCTCCATCCTGACCAAAGAAACTTCCATACAATAGGGCGGAAGCATTTTTCTGAATTACGATGAAGTAGAAATCTTTATTATCGGTTGTTTTTTTAATTGCATCGGTTGTGGTAGGCATACCTGCTACACCTGCCATATCATATGGATCGGGTCGATTGTCGATCCATCCACCCCAACCGGAGATGTACACGTTTTCACAACGGTCTACCAGAAATGCTACGGGCGACATATTCGGCTTTGGCGCACCACTTCCAAACACCGTTGAATACACGAAAGCTGATAAATTCGGTTGAAGTTTGGCAACAAATTGCTTGCTATTGGCATTGCTATAAGTGGCATTCACAACCGGCCAGGTGCCACGTGTAATTCCCATTACATAGGGGAATCCCAATCGATCGAACTTGATTCCATAAATAATATCGAGGGCCGTTGTTCCCAAATACGTAGAGCGAATGATAGCAGAACCATTGTTTGCAATTTCTGCTACATAACCATCACTCAACCCACCGTTGAACGTACCTTGAAGTACGCCACCGGAAATGCCGGGAAAATTGCTACTAGCGGTTCCACCCGCAACAAAAATATTTTGTGTGGCCGGATTGATCTCCAGTACATAAGCACCATCATCACCTGTTCCTCCTAAATAACTACTCCAAATTACAGCATTACAATTGGGGTTAATTTTGAGTACAACACCATCTTGTAAACCACTTCTGGTTGTTTGAAAAGCACCCGCGGTAGTAGGGAAATTAGAAGAATTGGAATTGGCAGCCACATAAATATTGCCGCCGGCATCCAATACCACTTCGCTTCTACTTTCATCGCCATAGTTTTGACTTAAACTCTGAGGCACGTGATTCAGTGTAACGAAATTGTCGGAAATGTTTACTCCATCAGCACCGGAGCCACCAATTTTCAACGAGCCAATTAGCGCCGATCCTGTAGCATTCAATTTCGTAACAACAATATCGGCTCCGCCTCCGGTACCAACCTGCGCTACTGTAGTTGGATAATCGGAAGAATAACTTCTACCCAACACCACCAAATTCCCTTGAGGGTCTGCAAACAAACTATGAGGAAAATCATTTCCATTTCCACCTAAATAGGTCGCATACATGCGAGCCGTACCGGTAGGGTTAAATTTCATGATACCAATATCGGTTGGTAGGTTACTTCCTGCATTGCCTCCGCCAAAATCTTTCTGAAAAGCCCCGGGCGTTACCGGAAATCCTGCCGCAAAAATGAGACAACCTGCAAACAGGCCACCATCCGGTCCCGGAGTGGCAGTAAAACCATAGTTATTAGAACCACCGGTAAAAGTGGAAAAGATCAGTGTAGGATCAATGATCAATGTTTGTGTGGCATCGTAGGGTTTTATTTTGAAGCGAACCACGCTGTCTTGCACAATCTCATAATCACAGGTCACTTCTTTCTTGCCCACACCTGGAATAAACTGATAACTGTAGGGGTACAATTCTTTAATTTCTCCTACCGAAGTGCCAATGATCAATTCGCGCTTCTTAACACTCAATTTTGTAACACCCGCATATTCCATTTGAATGTCGGAAACCCTTCCTCCCGGATGTACAACAAAATCATATTTCAATCTACCGTTCTCTGCATAATAGCGAACGTCAATATTAGGATATACATTTGCGTAAGTAACAGCGCCAAATTGTGAAACATTACTGGCCCATTTCGAAGGGTCATTTCCCATGAAGTAGTTGCTGTATTCTTGCATCTTCTTTTCAGCACGCACAGGAATAGCTGCATTGGCTCCCAAAAAGCTTACTTTATAGGCATGAGAGTGAAGCGTGATCACTTCATTGATCGATGATTTCGGAGGTTCAACCAATTGAATGGGTTTCAATGGATCTCGGCCCACACCATGTGCAGTTTCACCGGGCATGTGCATCCGCTCTTGCAAACGGGTTAAATCGTATACATTGTGTTGAAGTACGGTGAATCCGTTGTTGTGTAAGTAGAACGCTCCGGCCGGAACATCACTCTGATACAAGATCTTTGAATCCCATTGACCTTTGTTCTCCACGAATTGAAAATTACCTGTTTGAGTCCAGGCAAACAGGGTAGGGAAGAGAAGCAAACCCAAAATCAGCAAATAGTTTTTCCAGCCCAAAGGATGTTTTTTACAAGTTAACGATAAAAGCACGGTTTTCCTATACGGCACCGGCTAGCGGCTTTACGATATTTTGCTCCAGGGAGTCTTTCCCTTTTGCTCCATCAGGTAGTTTTTTAACGGCAAATTTTCTGCCGAATCCAAAGAAGGATCGTTTTCAGCTACCTGTTCAGCCCATTTTTTTGCGAGGTCCAGCAGGGGCTTGTCATTGAGGATATTGGCTAATTTGTATTGATATTCGCCGCTTTGGCGTGTTCCTTCAATTTCACCGGGCCCTCTCAGCTCCATATCCTTCTCCGCAATCTTAAAGCCATCGCTGGTGGCGCACATGGTCTTTAACCGTTCTTTGGCATCATTGTTTAGTTTGGTGCCCGTTAATAAAATGCAAAAACTTTTCTCACTGCCTCTTCCTACCCGTCCACGCAGCTGATGCAACTGGCTCAACCCAAACTTTTCAGCACTTTCAATGATCATAACGCTGGCATTCGGCACATCTACTCCCACTTCAATTACGGTAGTGGCTACCATTATTTGCGTTTCTCCGTCTTTGAACCGTTTCATATTGGTTTCTCGCACGTCCAATGGCTGACGCCCATGTACCATGCTGATCCAATACTTCGGCTCCGGAAACCAAGCCTGCACATTCTCGTAGCCTCGCATCAAATTTTCATAATCCAATTTTTCCGATTCTTCGATCAATGGGAAGATGATGTACACTTGCCTTCCTTTCTCAATTTCCTCCTTCATAAATCCCATCACCTGATGCCTCGCGCTCTCATAACGATGTACGGTTAAAATTGGTTTACGGTTGGGAGGCAATTCATCGATCACGCTATAATCCAAATCACCGTAAGCTGTCATCGCCAATGTTCTTGGAATGGGCGTTGCGGTCATCACCAATACATGCGGAGGTATAGATGCTTTTCCCCACAATTTTGCACGCTGGGCTACACCAAATCGGTGTTGTTCATCAATAATGGCTATTCCGAGGTTCTTAAATTGAACAGGATCTTCCAATACCGCGTGGGTTCCAATGATCAGTTTCAATTTTCCTTCCGCTAAATCCTGCAATATTTTTTTGCGAGCAGTCCCTTTTACCGATCCGGTGAGCAATGCCACTTCAATGTCCATTTCTTTCAAAAGCCTGCTGATGTTCTGATAATGTTGTTGCGCGAGAATTTCAGTAGGCGCCATCAAACAGGCTTGGAATCCATTGTCAACGGCAATCAACATCACCAACAAGGCCACAATGGTTTTACCACTGCCCACATCTCCTTGTAACAATCGATTCATCTGTTTTCCCGTTCCGCAATCTTGCCGAATTTCTTTGATCACTCGTTTCTGCGCACCGGTTAGGGGGAAGGGCAGGTATTGATTGTAGAACGTATTAAAACAATCGCCTACTTTTTCAAACACCACTCCTTTGCTGTAGCGATGGCGTTGTGCCTTCATCAATCCCATTCTCAATTGCGCAATGAACAATTCGTCGAACTTGATTCGATTGAGGGCCGATTCAAAACTTTCCTGATTGGCAGGAAAATGAACCGCATTAATGGAGGCATATCTTGAGGGAAGATTCAATTCTTTTACGATGGACTCAGGCATGAACTCAGGTAGATCGCGTTCGCGCAATTGCATTAATAAGGCGTGTACCAATTTGGAGAAATTCTTGCCGCCTAGTCCGCGCGCTTTTAATTTTTCGGTAGAAGGGTAAACAGGTTCTAAGTAGGCCTTACCCTGACTGTTTTCGGCAACATAAGTTTCAATTTCAGGATGGGTGATTTGTGCTTGCCCCTGAAAGAATCCCACTTTACCGTAAATAAGATAGGTATTTCCAATCCCTAAAATTTTCTGGACATAATTGATTCCTTGAAACCAGGTTAGTTCCAAAGTTCCGGTGCCATCAGTAACTACGGCCACCAGTCGTTTTGCGCGATTGGTACCCACTACTTCATGGCTCACCAGTTTTCCCACCACTTGAATGTATTCGGTAGTGAGATGTATATCACAAATGCGATTGATGCGGGTTTTGTCGACATGTCGGTAAGGATAACATTCCAACAGGTCTTTAAATGTGAAGATAGAAAGCTCTTTTTTGAGCAAATCGGCCCTTTGGGGTCCCACCCCTTTTAAATATTCAATAGGCGTACTCAATATGTGCGATCCGGGAACGATGGTAATTTTTTGGCAAAGTTACGGAGAACCATGGTTGCAATGAAAAGCTGTTGGGGTGGTGGTGGGGATTTAGTTGTGGCGATAGGCTTTAGGCATTAGGTGGTTAGGCTTTAGTGAAAGTTCTAAGTTTTTAAGTTTTTGAGTTTTTTTGCTGCTTCGCAGCGACATTCGTTGCGCACCTTTGCGTGGTCCCTGAGCCAACCGAAGGTTGAGTCGAAGGGCTTCCTTACGTTGCGGTTGAGTAAACTGTTAGAAAATTTAAACGACAGGTAGTCAATTAGAGATTTCGTTTCTATTTCACCACAGATATCTCAGGTTAGTGCAGATTAACACAAATTAGCCTCCAATATTCAATCAACCTGACTGCCGGCTGTTTCATTGTTAATTATTACTTATTAATTATTAATTAACCCGGCTGTTTCATTATTAATTATTACTTATTAATTATTAATTATCTCAGTTCTTCTTCGCTCTCCTCATCATCGACAACAATATCAACGACGTTCTTCTCTTCGGGAAAACCGACAGTTTTTTATTGAAATGGGGTTTGGCGGTGATGCGTCTTGCTTTAGTAGCCATAACAGGAGTTTCGGTTGAGTTCAGTAATTTGTTCAAATCCATAAATAAGCAGTTGATCATTTCCGTTAGCCTGCTGTACGCTTCAACGCGTAGAAAGCAGGAGTGTCCATCATTCGTTGTACAGTATTCAATAAATCCAGTGGATTGAAGGGCTTCAGAAAGTATTCTTGAATGCCCATTTGCAGGCACCGCTTGGTTGTTTCAATTTTTGAATAATTGGAAAGAACCAAGAGGGGTATGTCTTTATAGCTACGATGGGTAATGAAATGTTCAATCAATTCCCAATCGGCCATATCTGTTTGTTGAGTAGAAACAATGATCAGGTCGGGCAATTTCTTTTTCGACAGCATGTAAAATGCCGAATGATGGTCCGGAGCGGTCACCACATTAAAATCGCCACCCAACACGCTTAATAGTAAAAAGCGGGTCGACTTTTGATCATCAATTACAAGAATATCTTTTTTCATCCTTCTACGGTTAGAATCATGGAATGAAAGGGTAGGAGATCGTAGAAGTCTTTAACAGGAATGGACAGAAATGTTCTCGCGAACCAAATTCATGTTTAAAGGGAAATGATCTAATTGAGAGGTGTTTCGAAGGATGTGAACAGCTTGATTGTCAGTGAGATAGACAAGAACTTCAAGCCTTATGCGGTAAAAGTAATATATAATTTCGAGAAATCCAATAGAGGGGGAAGAAGGAAATTTGTGAATTTGAGTATTAGTCAATGAGGGAATGAAACAGCCGGCGAGCTAATTGGTGAATTTGGGAATGAAATGCAGAGAAAGAAATTGGGGAAATACAGACGAATTGCCAGCGCTGCGAAACCGCTGCGTTCGCTGCGCCGCTGCGGTTCAAAAATGAACAATAAAACTGCTTGAATATCAGAGGCCAATCTGTGTCAATCTATACTAATCCGCGTTATCTGTGGTCAAAAAAGCCTAAAGCCCAAAGCCCAACCACCTAAGGCCTAAACACCTAAAGCCTAACCCCTATTTCGCCTTAAACGACAACGGAATATTCACCCCCGCCTTAATCACCGGCACCGCTCTTCCATAGCTATCTGTATACGGCGAATTTTCATTTCCCGAAACATCCCACAACACCGACATATAAAAGAATCCGGTATTGCTTTTTCTCAATCTACCACTACAATAACCAGCACCCACCAACACACTGTTCGCTTGATCGGTGGTTCGGATTGTAGTACCTGTATTGCCTGGTGGAAGGTATTTTTGAGTTAGCCAGTTATGCTCCACTTGACCCACCGCAAATAAAAACGGCAATGGATACACTCTCGCAAAGGCGCCCCCACCATAAAGGGTTTGTCTCAACCGATCATCGAAAACCGCATAATCCCGAATCGACGAATATTGAATATTCATGAGCAAACCCGCATCTGCAAATCCACCAAGTTTATAGCCCAACATTGGGCTCGCACCCACCAAGAACGTGTTATTAAAAAACGAGAGAGAAATACTTCCCCCGGTAAACAAATTATCCGGATTAAATCCACCCTTTTCCTCCGCTTCTTCCTGTGCAAATGCCCCACTCATCACCATCACTGCTACAGCTAACAAAAGGTATTTTTTCATTTTTTACTTCTTTTTGTGTCTTTCAATCAAATTTTATTCCAATACCAAGCACTAAGATATACAAACGTTAACAGGGTTTAAAGTAGTTTGTGAATTTTAAGAAAAAGTTCAGAAGCAATTAATAATTAATAAGTAATAATTAATAATGAAACAGCCGAGAGATCAGGAGCGAGGATAAGAGGAAGCGAGGAACGAGGATAAGCCAGCGCTGCGTAATCGCTGCGGCCGCTGCGCCGCTGCGGTGAAAAAAGAAAGCAATTAATAGTGTACCAGCACCGACAATCAGGCTGATTGAATATAAGAGGCTAATCTGTGTCAATCTGTAAAATCTGCGCTATCTGTGGTCAAAAAACCTAAAGCCTATGGCAACAAAACTCAAAAACTCAAAAACTTAAAACTTACAACTTTCACCAAAGCCTAACACCAATACTCCCAACCTCACTCACCACCACCACTCTCTCTTCCAACCTATCATACAACAATCCTTCTTCTTCTAATTTCTTCAAATGCGTCACCAGTCCATCATAAAACCCACCCGAGTTCAGCAAATAGATTTTTTTATCATGAATTTTCAACTGATTCCAGGTAAGCATTTCAAACATTTCATCCAAGGTCCCGAATCCGCCCGGAAGCACAATGGCCGCGTCGCCATGTTCGTATAGCAATCGCTTACGTTCATGCATATCCTTTACTACCAATAGTTCTTGTATACCCGTATGTTGATGTTCCCATTCCACCAATAATTCCGGAATAATGCCCATCACTTTTCCGCCATGTTTCAATACCGAATCGGCAATGGCGCCCATCAATCCCACTTTCCCGCCGCCATACACTAATTTAATGCCCTTCTCTGCCAACAATTTCCCCAACGCAATCGCCTCTTCCCTATAAACAGGATTCATCCCATTCTTCGATGCGCAAAACACTGTAACTGATTTCATATTCATTTCATTTTTTTCTTGCTGTTGCTACTGATGTGCGACCCCTCCAGGGTCGTTTACTCTGTACATGTTCATCGTTGCTACCAACATGCGACCCCTCCAGGGTCGTTTGCACTGTTTACGTTTATCGGTGCTACAGATATGCGACCACTACAAGGTCGTTCAAAACGCTCTGTCTGTCCGTAAAGCCGAGCGAGCGTCAGCTCGCGGAGCTCCTTGCAAGCGTAAGCTTGAAT
>NZ_JBOBEW010000012.1:0-29952 GCF_050589245.1 Endoryza foliicola
AACAATGAAAGATTTGTGCGTTGCACTGTATTTGCCCAAAGCCTAAAGCCTAACGCCTTATACCCAAAGCCTTCTCCTCATAACTTAAAACTCACAACTTAGAACTGTAGCACAATGGATAGTATAATCTCGTTTAAAACGAGACGAAGCTCCAGATTCAGGTTCGATTCCTGACGAGGCTACTAGTTTTTTAACAATGTAAAATTTATACGTTGCACTGTATTCACCTAAAGCCTAAAACCTAAGGCCTAACGCCTAATACCTAATTCCTAACGCCTGTTTTACTAGAATTTGTTTTCTATTTGTTAATGAGGCCCATTTCTTTTATTCAAAGCGCTCCTTAAGTTCGTGATAAAGAATGTTTCAGAGAATCAATGATAACTTTGCTTTCTATTTGAGAGTTAATTCTTATCAATATAAAACTCTCAACAATTTATCGGTACATGAATGATTTCTATAACTAAAAAGAGAAACGAAGTGAAAAGATTGGTTTTGTTTTTTGGATTGTTTATTACTACAGTAGCTGCGCTTTCGCAGACTAAAGTTGTTGTTAAAACAGTAAGTTCAGGAACAGGTGATGTAGTTCAGGGTGTAAGCATCGCCTTGAATGGGAAATCGATCAAATCAACCGATGCGAATGGATTGGCCGTTTTGCAATTGGCAAATGAAAAATCAAAATTGTCGTTTTCTGCCGTAGGGTTCAAAACACAGGATACAACGCTTGTGGCCCCCTTTCCTGATACCTTGCTCATTCAAATGATCAGTGCACAAAAGGAATTGGAAGAAGTTACCGTTGTGTCTTCTACCCGCAACAACCAACGCATTGAAAATTCGCCGTTAAAGGTAGAAGTACTAGGAAGAGAAGAGATGGAGGAGGAGAGTACTATTAAACCCGCCGGTATTGCGAGCATTTTGGGAGACGTGAGTGGTGTTCAAATTCAACAGAGCAGTGCCATCAATGGAAATTCCAATGTAAGAATTCAAGGTCTTGACGGTAGATATACCCAAATCCTCAAAGACGGGATGCCTTTGTACGATGGCTTTAGTGGCGGCTTTGGTATTTTGAGTATTCCTCCCTTAGATTTGAAGCAAGCAGAATTGATCAAAGGCTCGGCCTCCACTTTATATGGAGGAGGCGCCATTGGAGGGTTGATCAATATCATTTCTCGTAAACCAACAGCGAAGCAGGAAGCGGTTTTCAGTATCAATCAAACCACTCTTAAAGAAACCAATTACAATACATTTCTTTCTCGCAAGGATAAAAAAGTGGGCTATACTTTTTTCGGTGGGTATAATTATCAGAAAGCGGTGGATGTAAATAAAGACGGATTTTCAGATCTGTCCGATTTAAAAGGCTTGGTGCTGCACCCGCGTTTCTTTTTCTATCCCGATCACAAAACCACGGTTGTTGTTGGGTATACAGGAACTTTTGAGAAACGAAATGGAGGTGATATGCAAGTATTGGCAGGTAAGGCAGACGCTACACATCAATACTTCGAGAACAATACCATCAATCGAAATAGTTGGGAACTGACGGCGCAGCGTAATTTGGCGAACAATCGCAAACTAGAGTTCAAGAGTAGTTTGAGTTCCTTTAAGAGAAGAATACTTAACAATCAAGTTGATTTTACAGGCCGACAAACTAACTACTACACCGAGCTTTCTGCTTTCTTACCACACAATGCAAACAATTTGGTGGTGGGTGTGAATGCTACGGGTGATCAGTTTACGAAACTCACCAATACAATTCCTCTGAATAATTTTCATAACAATACGGTTGGGGTTTTTGCTCAGGAATCAATCAACCTGCAAGAGCATACCAATATTGAAATTGGACTGCGCAACGATTATCATTTTACCTACGGAAACTTTATACTACCACGTCTTGCTATTTTTCATCGAATAAACGAACATTGGGCTACTCGTGCCGGTATTGGCTTTGGGTACAAAGCTCCGAATGCATTGGCCGCACAGAATACTGATTTTGAAATACAAAAGATCACGAGCTTGCCTTCTACAATAAAAGCTGAAAAGTCAGTAGGGTACAATGCTGAGATCAATTACAAAGTAGAATGGGGTGTAGGGAATGAGCTCTTTATCAATCAGGCTTTTTTTCTGACTCAGTTAACAGATCCTGTAGTACCAACGGCTGCTTCTAATGGAGATGTGAGTTTTCAAAATCAATCGAAACCAATTTTAACCAGAGGCTCCGATACCTATGTAAAAGCATTGGTACATGAGTGGGAGCTCTATGTAGGCTATACTTTTACCGTTGCAGAGCGAAAGTATTTAACTCAAAATCAATTCATACCGCTTACTCCCAAACATCGTTTTGCATTTACCATTGTGAGAGATTTTGAGGAAGAAGGATTTCGTTTTGGTTTAGAGGGTTCGTATAATGGATTTCAATACCGTGAAGATTATACGAAAACACCGGGTTATTTCTTTATGGCCGCTATGGTGGAAAAGAAATTCGGTTCCCATATTAGTTTGGTATTGAATGGAGAGAATTTACTCGATTACCGCCAAAGCAAAGTGGAATCCCTTTATACGGGTACGGTTACCAATCCTACATTTAAATCGCTTTGGGCTCCCATTGATGGACGGGTTTTGAACTTATCGATTCGATGGAAGTTTTAAAACTGATCAATATTCTGCCAACTATACGAACTGTTTTTGGTGAAATCTAAAATCATGTCTTGCATCGCATATACAAACGGTGTTTCGTTGGTTGTTGGGTCTACTCGAGAATTTAGCAACAGCGCCACACACATGCCATTGGCATTGCGCATGAAGGCAGTGCGTGTACCGGGCAAACTTCCGTAGTTGAACCACACATTTTCAGCAGTCCATATTCCAATACCACATGCATAACCGCTAAATACCGATGAAGGGGTGGTGAGTGCTGTTAAATTGGTGCTGTTCAAGATATCAGGGCGCGTAGTGGATCCGTCTATTGCCGTTACTAAACGGATAAGATCGGTTGCTGTAGTCATGAGTCCACCATCGGCATCTCTGCGAGGGAAGGCAATACTATAAACAAAGTTCAAATCGTTGCCTTGACCATAATACTTTACCTCCTTTGTTTTCTGCTCTGCCTCTGTTTTTCCACTCATCTCTGTTTGGGTGCCACCAATAGGTGCCATGATGTCTTCCTTTATGTAATTGATATACGTTTTACCTGAAATTTTTTCAATGATTCGCCCGGCGAGTACAAAGTTTACATTGGAATAATCGTACACTGTACCCGGTGCTTTGGGATTGGGGCGGGTTGCAAGCAACCAGTCGAAGAATTGTTTGTAGGTATAAGACGGATTTTGGTCAATTACATCGCCACCAGTACTGGCGCCCCAAGAGCCGCTAACATTTTGGAGTAAATGGCGAACGGTTATTTTTAAGAGATTCGCATTATAAGGAGCAGTGCCGTAGTCGGTACCCAATACACCACCTGCTCCAAATACTAAGGCATCAAGGTTTAGTTTGCCATCTTGAACCAACTTCATAATGGCCACGCCTGTAAAGGTTTTTGAAACACTAGCCAATCGGAAACGGTGTGCAGGGGTTACATCTTCGCCGGTGGCGGTATTAGCCTTCCCATAGCCTTTAACGTATACCAATTTCCCATTCTTTGTAATGGCAAGGGAGGCTCCTGGGATATTGTAGGAGCTCATAAACGTTTGCACTTTGCTATCTACTGCAGTGATATCAGTTTGCTTAACGGGCCCTGGATCGGGAGTAGGAGTAGGGGTGCTGTCACCCTTTTTGCAACTCAAAAAAGTGATGAGAAATACTGAAAGCAGTGTAGTAAGGCGCATAGTTTGACATTTAGGCTTCAAACCTCTCTTATTTCCCAAATCTGACCTATGGTCCATTTGGATAGTTTTTTTATCCGAACCGTACCTCTATATTTACGTAGTAATGTTGAAAATGATCGCTATCAGATCACTATACCTTATTCTACTGCTCTGTATCGGACTGAGTTCTCGGACCCAGTTTCCTGCTATTGACCTCATTCGCGATCGATTTTATCATGCTGCTACAGAAAAAGATCAACTCTCAGCCATCATTGAATTGGGTAGCTTTCGAAATTCACTTAATGCCGATACCGCAAAGCGGTATTTTACCTTGGGAAGAGATATTGCTGTTCGACTGAATGACACGCGAAGATTGCGTTGGGTTGAGTATTACTTGTTGGCAGGGGAATTAACAAAAGGAAATACCGACAGCGTGATTCCGAAATTGGAAGCCAACCCCATATTTCGCTTCTCTAAAAATGACGATCAAGAACTGTATTATAAACTACAATTGCTAAAAGCGAATGTGCTTAACCGTACCAATGAGAGAGTCAAAGCCATTGAAATGCAGTTGAGCTTGTTGGCAGAGGCTGAGAAAGATAAGAATGTACTAGCGCAAAGTTATCTCCGAAACTATATTGGAGCTAGTTATTTGAACAGCGGAAGGATCTATGAAGCCCACACCATGTGGTTGGAGGCGCTGGCAATGGTGGCCGGCAGTTCTGATCTAAAAATAAAGGAGATTGAAACCACGATTACCTCCAATCTTGCATTGTTTTATTTTCAACAAATAGACAGTACGCTCAATGCCCAGAAAACAGATAGTTTTCTTATGTTCAATAATGCCGTTATTGCAAACAGTAAGCAATATCATTTTTACTGGTTATTGCCAACGGCGCTCAGCTATCGAGGCGATTATTTTGGTCTTATTGGAGATCTCAAAGCCGGCGAAGCAGACTTTAAAGAAGCGCTTGCCATTCGGCAAAAGATTGGAGATCCGCTCTATACTGTTAATGATATGTTCCGTTTGGCAGGATTCTACAAATCACAAAAGCAATACGACAGTGCCATTAACGTATTGTTGCAAACCATACAATTGATTAAAAGGGCTCATTTGAAAGAAGCAATTATCAGAGTATATGGTCCGCTATCTTATTTGTATAAACAAAAAGGCGACTACAAATTGTACAGCGCTGCTTTAGAGCAATTTATTTTGGATGCAGATACTGCTATTCGCTTGAATGATAATGAGAAGATATCTGAATTGATGACCCGGTACGATCTTCAAAAGAAGGAGACTCTTATCGCTAATCAAAAAGCTGAATTGGCCAATCGTAATTTATACATTATTGCCAGCTTATTGGTGCTGGCTCTCACTCTTACTATTTTCTATTTCTACTTTAAAGAATACAAACGAAAGCAGTTTGCTCGAAACCAAGCTGCAGTTGAAGAAGCAGAGAACAAGGAGCGCAAACGCATTGCTGCTGAATTGCATGATAATATGGGAGTACACGCCAATGCCATTCTACACAATTCATCTTTACTTGAACAGGCATCATCAGAAAACGGCCCACTTATTCAAAATTTACAAGAAACAGCGCGAGAAATGTTGGGAAGTTTACGTGAAACAGTTTGGGCTTTGAAAGCTACAGAAGTAACTGCCACAGAAACATGGTTGAGATTGGTTACATTCATGCAACAAAACAAACGGAATTTCTCCGGTATTGGTTTTCAAATTACAGGTGCTGCACCTGAAACGCAATTGCTTACTTCGGTAAAAGCCTTGCATTTGATCATGATAGTGAAAGAAGCTGTGACCAATGCCATCAAGCATGCAAAGGCTGGTACGATTACTGTAAACAGTAGCTTCGATAAGGATTGGATCATTACAGTTGCTGATGATGGAAAAGGCTTCGATTTGCATTCAGAACAACTAAATATTGAAGGCAATGGTATTCAAAACATGAAGGATAGAGCTGCAGCCGGTGGATTTGAAGTGATCATCAAGAGTATTCAAGGTGTAGGAACAACCATAACACTAAAAATATAGTAGTCAGAACAAATGATCAGAATTGGGATTACAGATGACAAGGCTAATAACCGCGCTGTTATTCGAAACAAGCTCGAAAGAAATCAAGCTTTCGAATTGGTGTTGGAAGCGGTGAATGGTGAAGACTTTCTCCAAAAGATGAAATCGATGGAGGAAAGCAAACGTCCACATATTGTGTTGATGGATTTAGAAATGCCCTTGGTAGATGGTGTTACCGCCATTGCCACAGCATCAGTATTATATCCGCAAACCAAATATGTTGTGTTGACCATTTTTGATGATGACGAGCGTGTTTTTCAAGCCGTGAAAGCCGGTGCCTGCGGTTATATATTGAAAGAAGAAACAGCCGAGCGACTTCAAGAAATGATTACTACACTTTGGGAAACCGGCGCAGGGCCCTTGTCGCCATCGGTGGCCTATAAAATATTGCAGTTGCTACAGAAGCCCGATATCCCTAGACCTACTACCCAAGCAGATCAATTCCATTTAAGTGATCGTGAAAAGGAAATTCTAAAACTTCAAAGCGAAGGATTCGACTACAAAGAAATTGCAGCGAAACTTTTTATTAGTCCAAACACAGTAAAAAAGCATACGATCAGTATTTATCAAAAGCTGCATGTCAACAGCAAGGCGCAGGCTTTGAAGATAGCGTATACGAAGGGTTTGCTTTGATTAGATAATATGATTTCGTAAAGGAAAAGCCGCCTCACAAGGAGACGGCTTTGGAATGAGCACTAATGAACCGTTTGTATCTAGTGTTAATCCTTGTTTAGTTTCGTTATTTGTCCATCTGCTGTTTTTAAGAAGTAGATGCCGGAATTCCATGAGCCTGTATTCACATAGTTGCTTCCTGCTGTTAACTTCAAGTTCTGAATGATTCTTCCTGTAACATCTGTTATTTGCGCGTTTTGAATATTACTCCCAAAGAAATGACTGCCATGCTTGGCGTGAGCACTAAGACCATTCGAGGCATTCGCTTCCGACTCAAGAAGAAATTAGGGTTAGAGGGTGGAAGTGAAATAGAGCGATTGGCCCATGACATATAAAGGGCTGTGCACTCACGGTAAATACAATTCATCTACCTTTTAACTCAGTTCATTTCGAATCGCATTTTCTGTGCTGCTAAGGCTGTCTATGTTTGCTCCTAGTAAAACAATAGACATGAAACAAAAAATTAGCACGATTGCAATAGCTATTCTCAGTTTTTTTGTGATGGCATCTTGCGAAAAAGAAGAAACGAACGCAGTAAGTGATTGCGGAAAACCCGCTTCTGCAGCACCCGCCGGATTGGTCGGAAATTGGGCAAGTGGATACGCCTCCATGACTCAACTGGTAGACGTTTATAATGGTAAATATGTTGGGAACGCTTGGGTGAGTGGAAAGTTTTTCAAAATCACCAACAATGGAAAGGGAGCGGAGTTTTATTATTCTGCACAATCACAGTATGCACAAACGGCCACAAAGGCCACCGGTTCTATCTTCTTCGAAGCTGGATCTACAGCCACCGAAGGATCATTTATTTTTTCTCCATGTAATGCCCACTATAAAGGCTGGGGAAGTATTGTGGTAGATAGAGATGCTACTGCAACTGAACTCGAAAACAATTTAACCGCGCGCTATTACTACCGCTTAGATGGACAATGGCTTCGGATTCAGCCCAATGCACCGGTAAACGATTATTCAAGCAGTTTCAAATTGGTGAATTAAAACAAAGCATCCAAAAATCTATGTCAGACTCATCTGTCGATGGAATCTGATTTCTGTTCATTCTAAAACAAAGATTACTATACATGAAAAAACGTATTTATCTGTGTTGCCTTTTCTTCGTATTGTTTTCGAATATGAATCTTAAGGCCCAGAATCCTTTTGCTCATTCAAGGCAAATGCCTTTTAAAGTGACCATTTTCGCGGAAACAATTGGTCTTACCAATTTAAGTCGATTCTTTAAAAAGAGTGGCGTTGGAATAAAGGCCGGCACGGAGTTCTATTACTCTAATGGAAGTCGTCAGCAATTTTTTCAAACACTTAATGTTGGGGTATACCGACACAAGAATTATGCTTCCGCTTTTTTCTTGTCTAGTGAAGTAGGGTACCGCCATTTTTTCGGTCGTGTGTTTGCCGATGCAACACTAGGTGGTGGAGTTCAATTCTCCAATACTGATCTTCCAACTTACAGGCCATCGGGAGAAGGGTACGATAAAACCTCCGGTAGACTTATACGATTTATGCCGGTGATTGGTTTGGGTACGGGGTACCATTTCAATAAATCGGCTGTATTTGCACGTTATGAGTTGATGGGAGAAATGCCGTTTCGTTACAAAGGAATTCCCGTGCTCCCGCATCAAAGTTTTAATCTAGGTACTCAGTTTCGATTCTAATAAAAAACATTTAAAATGAAATTATATAAAATTGTATTGATTGCTTTACTAGCAATTTCTTGTAAAAAGGAGAATAGTATAAAACCTGATCCAATAGCTGATGTAGACTATAATGATCATCCGAAGCAAACGCAGTATCAGGCGGCACTCCACACCTACAAAGTTCAAACTTCCTCACCGGGAAGCATTCTTTTGGTAAGTCGTGAAAATGAGCGTTTGTGGATTGGATCCGATGGATTTTCCAATTTAGAATACAATACAGTTATGCGAAAAAACCATCAGTTTCGTGCTGCTAGTATTACGAAAATGTTCACCTCAGTGGTTATTATGCAATTCGTTCAAGAAGGCAAATTATCGCTTGATGCGAAGTTGAGTTCATTTGTTCCGAATCTTTCAAAGTATATCGACAATAGCAGTGCCATTACGATCCGTCATCTATTGGCAAACTTGAGTGGGATACCTGATCCGGTGAATGAAAGTATCGAATATCAAACAGATATATTAAACCATCCGGAAGAGATGGCTAAATTGAGTGTTGAGGCAAAGATCAAAAAGTACTTGAGTGGGAAGCCATTAAAATTCAGTCCGGGAAGCGAGTATTCTTATAGCAACACGAATTTCTTATTGCTTGGTGCTATTGCGGAAGAACTTGGTGGAAAAACCTTGAATGCACTTTTCAATGAACGTATTTATACGCCTTTGGGTTTAAAGAATACGTATTTGGAAATCCGTGATGATAAGAATGTATCGCGTAGTTATGCTGATATTTTTCAAAATGGTCAGGTAATGGATGTAACCCTGTTTGATAAAGCTGAAGGCGATGCTGAAGCAGATGGTGGATTGATCACTACAGCTGAAGATCTATTTCTTTTTATGAAAGGTTTGTTTAACGGTCAACTGGTATCTCCTTTACTCGTGAATGAAATGAAGAGAAAGCAGCTAAGCTCTTGTAATAGTACAGAATGTGAATACGGTTTGGGTATAGAGATTTGGAGAACCGGTGCAGGAATTGCTTATGGTCACAATGGAAGTTTGTTAGGGGTAGAAGCCAATACCCTGTTTTATCCAGATAAGAATGCTATCATAGTTTTGTACAAGAACAATGGAAACGGAAGTGATAAGGAGTTTTTGAGTGAGTTGGTGAAATAAAAAGAACAGGCCTGTTATTTTAACAGGCCTGTTCTTTAATACGTTGTTCGAGCATGTATATTAGTTCTGTTGCTGGCGGTATTCTTGAGGTGTGGCGCCTACGGCATTTTTAAAGAACCGGCTGAAATGCTGTGGGTATTTAAACCCTAGCTCGTATGCAATTTCGCTGATGCTTTTATTGTAGTCTACTATTTTTTCTTTCGCTAATTGAACAATTGCATGCTGTAGGTATTCCTGAGCTGATTTACCGGTTTCTTTTTTGACCAGATCTCCGAAGTAACTAGCAGAAAGGTGTAGTTCCTGAGCACAATAAGCTACGGTAGGAAAACCGATTGATGATAGTTTTTCCGAGATGAAATAGTTAGCAATTACTTCATCGAGTTTAGACATTACTCCTTTGTGAACATATTCTCTCGTTAGAAACTGACGGTCGTAAAAACGAAGGCAGTAGTCTAATAGCAATTCTATATTAGCAGCAATTAATTTCTTACTATGTTTATCGATGGTTTGTTCGAGTTCGTACTTAATTTTTGAAAAGCAATCGAAAATGATTTCTCTTTCTTTTTTTGATAGGTGAAGAGATTCGTTCGATTGATAGCTGAAGAAAGCATATTCTTTGATTCTTTTCGCTACAGGTGTGCCAATAATGAGGTCCGGGTGGAACACCAGTGCATACCCTTTCGGTTGATAGATTTCTCCCTTGCTGTTTACTCCGGCCGTTTGTCCCGGTGCCAGAAATACCAATGTGCCTTCTTGGTAATCATAGGTTTGACGTCCGTAAACAATATCTCCGCATTTTACTTCTTTTACAAAGATTGTATAGAAACCAAAATACATTTTCGAGCCACTACGAGGTGTTGCTTTTGAGAGATCAACAATACTGACCAGTGGATGCAAGGTTTCGTTATTGTTAAACACATTGTATTCATGTATGGTTTCGAATCGCTTAATGGGGTCCATAATGGATTGTTTTCTCATTAAAAGTACCTTATTCTTTTAAATGCAAGCTGTTGAACTACTGATTTCAGGAATATTGGTACAAGAATCAGGAAAATGTATACAGTTTTAGAAAGCCATGTAAGCGAGATTTGTAAAGTACGGGTAGCCTCAATTTAGTAATCCGAAAAGATAACAGATTTGAGTGCACATTCCGGAGATTGCTTTATACTTTAAAACTAATAAAATGAAATCTACATTATTTGTATTGTTCTTGTTTTTTGCTTTTGTAGGTGAAGCTATTGCCCAACAGCCACCAACAGAAACAATTAAAACGGCTGCAGAGCATAGTCCTGAGCAAAAGGAGTTAATAAATTTGTCCAAAAAGAAGTGGGATTGGATGAGCGAAAAAAACGTAGATTCTTTGGCTGTATTGTTTGCTGAGAAATCGATGTTCATCCACATGGGAGGCACGTGGGGCAAGGAAGTAGAACTGAATACCATTAAAACCGGAGGTATTTGGTATAAGAAGGCAGAAGTTTATAATGTGGTTGTGAATATGTTCGGCAATACAGCCGTTTTGTTGAATGATATTGATTTGGAAGCAGTAGTTGGATCTAATACTGTTACCAATCCTTTCATGGTTACAGAAGTGTATGTAAAAGAGAAAGGTCAATGGAAAATGGCTTCTCTTACTTTTTCTAGGTTGATGCGCCCAGTTAAGATGACGAAATAGTACATTGCAGTACATTCTACACCAATGCAAAATTGTCGCATGAATTCAAGTATTGTTCTGAATCGATTTTCTGTATTAGCATTTTATGCTGTTTCATTGTGCATGACTGCCTGCTCGGCTAAAAAAATGCAATCCGAAAAATCCGGTTTATACGTGGTTGACCAAGGCAGTTTTAGCATTGGAGGTACTGTAGTAACAGCGCCCGGCGTATTTGATCCAAACAATCCGAAACCGGACGGACAGAGCTATAGAGGGGATCACGGATATGTGTTTTATCAAATACCTGCACATGCTCGAAAATACCCCTTGATCATGTGGCATGGGTTCGGACAGTTTTCAAAAACTTGGGAGACCACACCTGATGGACGAGAAGGCTATCAGAATATTTTCCTACGCAAACAGTATGCTGTCTACCTTTTCACACAACCAAGAAGAGGCAATGCGGGTAGAAGCATGGTAGCGGGTTCAATAGCACCAACGCCGGATGAACAACAATGGTTTAGCACCTTTCGAATTGGAGTATGGCCCAATTATTTTGATGGAGTTCAATTTGCCAAAGACACCAATACACTTGATCAATACTTCCGATCAATGACACCGAATGTTGGTCTAATCGATATCACTGTTACTACCGATGCGGCGTCTGCTCTGGTAACGAAAATTGGCCCTGCTATTTTGGTGACGCATTCTCATTCCGGTGGCATGGGGTGGTTAACGGCAGCTAAGAATGCTCAAGTAAAGGCAATCGTTTCCTATGAGCCCGGCAGTGGATTTTTATTTCCGGAAGGTGAAGTGCCTGAACCCATCGTATTTACTGGAGGCAGTTTGCCAGCTTCCGCCGTGTCAATGAGTGATTTTCTGAAGCTCACAAAAATTCCCATTATCATTTATTATGGAGACAATATTCCAACGGTACAGTCACCCAATCCGGGTCTCGATGGTTGGAGAGCTCGACTTCAAATGGCGCGCAAATGGCAAGCACTGGTAAACAAATACGGTGGTGATGTAACCATTGTTCACTTGCCAGAAATAGGCATCAAGGGCAATACCCATTTCCCTTTTTCTGATTTGAATAATGTGGAAATTGCAAACTTGATGGAAAAATGGTTGATAGAAAAGAAGTTGGATTGAATTCTTTTTCGAATGATAAAGATAAAATGACGAATGGACTATCTTTAGAACTTGATTTCAATGCTTGCGTATGATATCTCCTGAATTCATGTATGGGTTTATCCCTGAAAAGCAATCGAAGTATTTTCTTTCCATTATTCATAAAATTGGAAAAGAGCGAGTGGTGAAGAAAGGTAGTTCCATTATTCGAAATCAGTCTCATCCTACTTTCTTCTTTTATATTGTAGAAGGCACATTTAAAACCTCCATCGTAAAGAACAATAAGAGCTATGTACTCGGATTCACTTTTACCGACGATGTCGATTGTTGCCCAACTTCCCTTTTAAAAGGATTTGCAAATAATTTTACTATTGAAGCGGTGCAAGATAGTACTGTGCTTATTTGTGATTTGAAGGATTTTAAGAAAGCTTGTACCCCTGATAAATACACGCTCATCACAAATAATATCATGGCAAATTACATTTCAATCTTAGAAAATCGGTTGATTGAAGTGATGTCTCTTACGGCAGAAGAAAGATACCAGCAGTTGTTACAACTGCGTCCAGGTTTACTTCAAGAAATTTCGTTGGCACATATAGCTTCGTATCTGGGTATTACCAGAGAACGTTTGAGCAGAATTCGAAGTAAATACAAAGATTTGACCTAGGTCACATTCATGTGTTTGCCTGCTCCATAATTTGCATTGAAAGGAAACCGACCATCGTTTACTCGGTTGCAAATTGATATGAAAACTCGTTTGATCATTCTACTGCTTCTTGGTTTTTTAAATGACGCCTATCCGCAATCTTTATTAAAAGCAGCCGATTCTATTCGAAGGCACTATGATATTCCGGAATTGAGTTATGCGGTTGTTCGAGCAGACAGTGTATTCGAAATGGCTGCACTTGGAAGACATTCGATCTTACTTCCGGATACCGCTACCTTAAACGACCGCTTTCATCTGGGATCAAATACCAAGGCCATGACGGCTTTTGTAATTGCTAAATATGTGGAAGAAGGAAAGCTCAAGTGGACAACCAAGTTTTTTGATCTTTTTCCGGAATGGAAATTTCAAAGTGAACGCTATTATCGAAACATTACCTTACTAGATTTATTAACACATCGCGCCGGTATTCCTCCATTTCAAGGTGATCAAGATCCTGTAATTCCAAATTTTCAAGGCGACAATGCCCACAAACGTTACTTGTTTGCAAAATTTGTATTGAAGCAAGCGCCTGAGAAGCCATCTGCGCAGCATCCGTTCGTTTACTCCAATGCAGGGTACACTTTAGCGGCTCTAATGGTAGAGAAAGTGACCCAGATGTCTTGGGAAACATTAATTAAAAGGGTATTCAATCAAGACCTGAATCTTAACGTTGGTTTTTCTTGGCCCGATAATCAAACTACGAAGGATACATGGGGTCATCGCACCAATGATGGCATCATGAAGCCTTTAGGTTCTCATCAAATGTACCACCTCGACTATACAGAGCCGGCAGGAGATATTAATATGACAATGCCCGATTATGTTCGGTTTATTCAACTCAATCTCAAAGGGCTTTCCGGGTCCGACGCCTACCTTAAAGCCTCCACCTATTTCTTCATACATAATTGCCGACCGGCTTACGCATTAGGATGGTTTAATATAGTGGAGGGCGATAACATTTTCTCATCGCATTCAGGTACCGGTGATTTTACTTATTATTCCATTGCTCAAATTGATCGCAGAAAAGGTCTTGCATACATCGTTTTTGCTAATGCCTACAATGAAGCTACTTTAGAGGGTGTTCGGATGCTGATGCGGAAAATGAAAGAGTCCAATTGATTTAAAAAATTCCACCTACGGTTTGTGATCTTGCTTTTTCATTCTGATATTTGTTCTTACCATGAAATCATTTCTTTTTATTAGCACTTTATTGTTAGCAAGCTGTTTTATTGCCAACGCACAAGACACTATTTGGGTCAATAAAACAGGAACGGTTGTTTCCGTTAAAGATTCTGCGTTTAGCTTTATTATTAATTACAAAGACCCCCAAGATACCCAACGGGTAAAATCGGTGTACCACGATATGAAGGGATCAGTTACAGGCGAATACAACTATTATCCCTACACCCCTAAGAAAGTGTTGAACGGAACCGCCAAACGATATATAGATGGTAGATTAATAGAAGAGAAAAATTATAGTGACGGTCAATTGAATGGCCTACTCTCTACATTTTGGGAGTCTGGAGTAGTTAAGCGCAAAGATGTTTATGAAAAGGGCAAGATGGTGAACGGGCAATGTTTCAGTTCTACGGGTGCCGATACTGCTTGGTTTGAATATGAAAAGGCAGCCAGTTTTCCGGGTGGTGTAGATAGTTTGAGGAAGTTCATTGTTCGAAAGTTTGACTACCCCGTTGAAGCGAGACGCCTGGGCTTGCAAGGAACCGCGAGAGTTCAATTCATTGTTAATAAGGAGGGCGCTATTGAAGAACCAACTGTAATCAATAATATAGATCCTATTCTTGCGAAAGCAGCCATTGAACTCGTGAAAAAAATGCCGAAATGGACTCCAGCTATTATGGATGGAAACATTGTGAAAATGTACTTCGTATTGCCGATTGTATTTCGCATGGCTGATTAAGTAGGTTAGAATGAAAGTCTCTATCTCAAATTTTCTATCATAAAAAAAGGGCAACAAGAAAATTGTTGCCCTTTTGTATTCTAATTGGTTTCTCTTTTACGCTTCGCAGCTCACACAGGTCACCAAATTCGTCACAAGCTCTTTTGAAACACTTTGACTTCTTTGGTAGTAGAGCGATTTGATGCCCAATTGCCAAGCTTCAATGATCAACTTGTTTACATCTCTTACCGGTAAGTTTGGCGGGATGTTCAAATTCAAGCTCTGGCCTTGATCTACAAATTTCTGACGGATCGCAGCTTGTTGGATGATCTCCAATTGACTGATCTCTTTGAAAGTCTTGAATACGTCTTTCTCTTCTTTAGTCAATTCAGTCATGTGTTGAACACTTCCGTGATTCAACATAATGCCTCTCCATACGTCTTCCGTATCCAATCCTTTTTCTTCCAATAATTTCTTGAGGTATTTGTTTTGTCTCATGAAATTTCCTTTAGCCAAACCTGCTTTGTAGTAGTTGCTGCTGAAAGGCTCAATACCGGGAGATGTCTGACCTAAAATAGCAGATGAAGATGTAGTAGGAGCAATGGCCATGGTGGTGGTATTGCGACGACCGTATCCTTTCAACACTTCAGGTTCACCGTAAATACGAGCGAGGTCAACCGTTGCTTTGTCGGCCTTGTCGCGGATATCACGGAAAATAAGTGAGGTCAATTGTTTAGCTCTCAAACCTTCAAACGGAATCATGTTCTTTTGAAGATAGGAATGCCAACCCAACACACCCAAGCCTAAGGCGCGGTGTCTTTTCGCGAAACGATTGGCAGCGGCTAAGTAATGATTTCCTTCTGTTTTTGCAATGAACTCTTGAAGAACAGCGTCGAGGAAGAAGATGGCCAAGCGAACAGCATCGGTATCTTTCCACTCGTCGTATAATTCCAAGTTCATAGACGATAAGCAGCAAATAAAGCTTTCATCGAAATTAGATGGAAGCATGATCTCACTACATAAATTACTTGCGTTGATGGTGTAGTTGAGGTCTTTGTATACTTGCGGTTTTTCTTTGTTAACGTTGTCGGTGAAGAACAAGTAAGGCAAGCCTTTCTGTTGACGGCTTTCCAATACTTTCGCCCAGATCTCTCTTTTTGCTGCATCACCATCAATCATGTCTTGCATCCAATAGTCGGGGATACAAACAGCGTAGAAAAGGTTTTGAATGGGGTGACCAATGCTCTTGATCTTCAAGAATTCTTCGATATCCGGATGGTCGATGTCTAAGTAAGCAGCGAATGCTCCGCGACGCACGCCACCTTGAGAGATGGTATCCATAGCGGTGTCGAACAAACGCATGAAGCTAACGGCTCCACTGCTTTTACCGTTGTCGGTAACGGCGCTACCGCGACCTCTCAATCCACCAAAATAACCGGAAGTACCTCCGCCAATTTTGGTTTGCATGATCACTTCGCCCAGTTTATGTGTAATGCCTTCGATATTATCGGGCATGTCTACGTTAAAACATGAAATGGGCAATCCTCTTTCGGTACCCATATTGGCCCAAATAGGAGAGCTCAAACTCATCCAACCGCGTTCAATCATTTCGCGGAAGGCATCGGTTAGTTCAGGTTTGTACAAGCGTTGTGCTGCTGCTTTACAAATTCTTTCAATGGCACCATCGAGGGTTTCACCTTTCAGCAGGTACCCGCGGTTGAGCATTTGCTCACTTTCTTCGTTTTTCCACCAGAGTTTTTCAGCACGAGGTGCTTCTTGGATAAGTGGCGGCGTTGCAATATCTACCATGTCTATGCTTGAATTGAATGGGTGTACTAATTAAAATAGGTCGTTAGCGGTGATGCTCTTGTCGTGTTTGGTATAATCAACCGGACGTTTTGCGAAGAAATCATCCAAGCTGTTGGCGAACACTTCTTCTTCAAACCATTTCATTGGCGCATACTGACTGCCGCTGATGAAGAATTGTTCAGGGAAACCGATTTTCACCAAACTCTCGTCTACTCTGAATTTGATGAAGTTCAACAAATCAGCTTTGTTGATAGAATTGATTTCTCCTTCTTGGAAGATCCAATCAATAATCATGCCTTCAATTTCAATGAAGTCGGTTACAAGTTGTACCGTTTCATTGATGAGGTTTTGATCGATCAGATCAGGATATTCTTCTCTCAATTTATTGATGAGGTAGATACCGGCGTTAGCGTGCAATTGTTCGTCAACTGAAGTCCAAGCAATGATATTGCTCACGTTCTTCATCAAACCTTTGAAGCGAGTGAAAGAAAGTACCACTGCGAATTGACTGAACAACGATACGTTTTCGATGAGGATCGTGAAGAGGATCAAAGAAGTAACGTATTCTTTTTCGTTCGAAGAGTTTACTTTGCTCAGGGCTTTTGATAAGAATTTCAAGCGCTCTTTTACTACAGGCACTTCGATGAGTTTTTCGAACTCGTCGTTATACCCCAATACTTCCAACAATCTTGAGTAAGCTTCTGAGTGGCGGAATTCACATTCAGCGAATGTGGTTCCGAGGCCGTTCAATTCAGGTTTTGGAAAGTGGTGGTACAAATTACCCCAGAAACTTTTTACCGACACTTCAATTTGCGCGATGGTAAGCAAGCTGTTTTTGATCGCTGTTTTTTCTGCGTGGTTGAGGTGCGAATGAAAGTCTTGTGTATCTGCAGTGAAATCTACTTCTGAGTGTACCCAGAAAGATTTGTTGATAGCCTCTGTGAATTTGAGTACTTCAGGATACTCAAAAGGCTTATAGTTGATTCGTTTGTCAAATAATCCCATGCGATGTATAGTTGAGTGGTTAGTGCTTATTGTTTTCCTGTGTGACCGAAGCCGCCGGCGCCTCTATCGGTGTCGGTGAGTGCTTCTGCAACAATCAATTGTACGGATTCTACTTTTTGAAATACCATTTGAGCGATGCGATCACCGTTGTTTACGGTAACAGCCTCGTTCGACAAGTTTACCAAGAGCACTTTCAATTCGCCTCTGTAATCGGCGTCGATCGTGCCTGGTGAATTCAGCACGGTAATGCCTTGTTTGAAGGCGAAACCGCTTCTGGGTCGGATCTGTGCTTCGAAACCTTGTGGGATTTCGAGGAAGAGTCCGGTTGGAATCAAGATTCGCTCTAGCGGCTTGATGCTCACCGGTTCTGTTAGGTTCGCGCGAAGGTCCATTCCTGAAGAGCCGGTAGTGGCGTATTCCGGAAGTGGGTTCTCGGAGCGATTTATCGTTGCTATTTTAATTGTTTGCATGATGTTCAGTCAGTTTTACTACTACTGATAAATGATTTTTTCTTAGGGTTTTGGATTGGTTCAGGGATTGTTAGGGGGCTGAAAAGTTGCACAGATGGGGTTTCCGCGACTATCAGTACCACACTTTTCCTCCGAAAGCATTGCTACACAAAGGTTTGATACGGCAGGTCTTCTGACTCACTCCGTTGTTTTACGCCTTCCCGTTTTTACACAGTGGCTGAAGAAAAACAAGGTTTGGGGAGAATACAGCTACGGGGATAGTCCGGGATTTACACCAGGTTCCCTTTTAATCCCGCAAATGCGGAAACCATATCACGGTAAAAGTAGGAACAGAATGGATTTGGAGGGGAAGTTGTTATTCACGGGGTGTTGAAAAATAGATGGGAAATTTGCAACAATGCGATGGCAGTGGATTTTGTAGAAAAAATCAAAACATGTATAATAATGTTTATATGATTGGTCGATTTTTTTTGTTGAAGATTTAGGGAAAGAATGGGCTCAATTTTGAGGCAAACCTGTACTGGTGTAACTGCTTGGTGGTGAAGACTTTTGGTTCACCGCGAAGGACGGGGAGAGCGCAAAGCGGTTGCTGAGGGGGTTGGCATTTTCCGTTTTCAATCGTTTTTAAACTTGCTTTGATTATTTCGATTGCTTATGCGGCTTTAAAATCATACGTTCTTATGGCATCCAAGCTAGCCCCCTTCTCTTTACGTTCCTCCTCCAGGTCATAGTCGTCTTGCAGGCCGAGCCAGAATTTTGCGGAATTACCGAAATATTTAGATAAGCGTAGCGCGGTATCTGCAGTAATACGACGATTACCCTTCAAAATCTCCGAAATGCGGGTTTGAGGAATGTCAAGGTCTTTGGAAAGCCGATAAGCAGAAATGCCCAAGGGTTGGAGAAACTCCTCAAGAAGTATTTCACCAGGATGTATATTTTGCAGCTGTGCCATAATCAATTTATTTAATGATAATCAAGAATTTCTACTTCAAACGCATTACCCGAGTTCCACTTGAAAATAATCCTCCATTGATCATTAATCCGGATACTGTAAAAAGCCTTGAATTTACCGGATAACTTCTCCAGCCTGTTCGCTGGTGGTATGCGCAAATCGTTCAAGTTGATGGAGTTATTGATCATTCTCAACTTCCTTCTTCCTGTTTGTTGTATGTCATTCGGAATCTTTTTTACCCTAACACCTTGCCAAATCTTCTCTGTATCGGTATTTCCAAATGAAACTATCATAATAACGTATTGCGTTAGTAACGTCAAAAGTAAGCATTTTTTTGAAAAGCAAAAAAGTGCAGAGAGGAAACTCTGGGAGCGAGCTTTAAAGCGAGTATCCAATTGTAAAGAAGCGAAGCTGCGCTAGAATAAAATCTGAGTTATAAGTTTTAGGTTATTTAGTTTTTAAGTTATTGCATTGAGAAGATTTTCTCGCCTACCATTACGCCATTAGCATATCTCGTATTTTAAGCCGAAGCGCTGTGTATGGCCACAAACTCAAAAACTAAATCACTCAAAAACTGCATCAAAAGTGACTCTTCTCTGACAACCCGTTTTGAGGTTCCTCTCTCGCTCATCTGCTTCGCAGTTTCGCTCGTTCGGAATGACATAGCAATTGATTATATAATGCTCGATATTTTTCGTGGACCCTGGGGGGCCCACTCAAAATATCGGTTGGAGGAATCGCTTGGTGAGAAAATTAAACTTTCATATCGCGTCAACACACATTAACTAGAATGTCATGTAATGTTTGAGACCCTTTATTTCAATAGCACAACACGTTAGCTCTTTAATTTACCCTTGATATTCTGTGATACTCATCTCAACTGTTTGACTTTGGCAACCAAACAATGAGTTGCATTTTCGTAAATTCAGCAATTAGTCAAAACTTGTTTTTTTGCCTAAGGTTACTGCAAACCTCCGGAAATAGGCTCTGTTTGTTGTATCGCTTAACTTAACCTTGCGATCTTCTTCAAAGTCTTCTTTTGTGAATTGGCTCTTAAAGCACTTATTGGCTTCCAGTCCTGCTAATTCTTCTTCTTGCGAATATCTTATTTCAACATTGATGTATTTAGGGTCCATGATTCCTAGTCCTGCTTCTTCGGGAGCATTATCTTTTGTCCATGCAATGTAATAAAGCGGATATTTTTGAACCCAGTCATGCTGCAATAGAACTTCAGTAACGGCACCACCCACTACGAGATGCTCGGCATGATGGGTATCTCCGTCTGGTCCGAAGGTTATGATAAAGTCTGGATTTATGGATGGGATTCGTTGTGTTAATGAATCTCTCAATTGTTTGTGATTGTTGAAATAGTTTCTAACACCGTTTTTAGTGTCCAGTCTGTCTATTCCAAAAAAGATCGGATGATCAATACCCAACTTATCGCTACTGCATCTGGATTCTTCTCTCCGAATGCCGGCCAAAGAGTCGCCCTCCGATAATTTCGGATCTCTTGTGTAATATTTTCCATCAGTAGCACTGATAAGAACAACTTTGTATCCTTTTCTACCAAACTGGAAAAGCACTTCACTAATAGACATTTCATCGTCGGGATGAGCAAAAACAACCAAAACCGTTTTTTGAGCTTTGTCTTTACGCAAATTGAATGACGAAATAATTGGTAGCAATATCAGGACGAATAAGAGTTTTGTTAAGTTGGAAGTCATGATGTTACTAGTTTAAAGTATGAAAGTTTCGACCAAGTATTGCGCCTAATGAGTAAGCGTGCCTGAGAGCTGAAATTATTGATTTGTGTGCTCAGGAACTGAAGCCGACCTCTTACGGTCATGGTTTCGTGATTATATACTGGTATTGAAGGTAAGAACTAAAAGCCATATTGAATTCGGTTAGCCCCGATATAAGTTACTAGTGTCACATTTATTTATAGTTCTTCCTTTAGCAAGCCATACCCAGGTTTTTTCGAAAATCGAAAGTTCTCTTATTTATTAATCTACTTTAACCATGCAAACCATTTCTGTATCCGACTTATACCATTCTATGCAAGGACTGTTTTGGTTTGGTCTAGCATCTTTCAATAGTTCATGAAAAACATCTTTTATCGAATTCGTTTTGCTTAGCCAGTTGAACACAGTAATGGTGCGGTAGTTGCCTTTTTGTATTTCCAGTTTTTGGTAGTTTTCAGCTAACTGATTATCGGCGGGAAGCTCAGTTGTCATTGCATAGTATTTGATCGTTTCGTTTTCATCAAACCAACTAATACCATAGTAAGACCGCTCCTGACCAAATGTATTGTACAGAATATCGAAACTATCTCCAATTCCATTAGGAAATGTTTTTACTTCAAAGCCGATTAAATTAAGGTCGGTAGGTAGAGAATAGTGTTCCATTTTAATTTTTCTACAAAACTATAAATAGGGTAATAGACTGAAATGGCCAATTACGTCAAATACGGGGTCAAATTGCGTCATAAGGTCGGTTTGTGCGCCTTTTCTCAACTGAGTGATAAGTATTTTTAAAATTTTGAAGTATTGACATAGGCTAAAAGTATTGAAATGTTGTAAAACAATAGACCAAATGTTTAGGGTTTTTTCAGGACGGAAACAGGAGACCGTTTGGTAAATCTGCAGTTGATAGAGAATCGGCATTTAAATATTGGGTTTAAACCAACATGGCAGTAGATCCTATATTGTGTGAATCCTATTTTTTATGCGTTATTTGCTTATGTCTTGAGCAAAGACCAATTCGTATCCATTATTATCAAGTATTGAAAAGTCACGCATCAAATATTCTCTGTCGGCAAGGGGGGCTTTGATAGTTGCTTTGTCTTTCACACTATCCCAAAACGTATCAACTTGCTTCATTGTGATAAAGATGCTGCCGGTTAAGGTTGGCTTTGTAAAAAAGTTTACTTTATCATTTTCATCGTTACAGTCGGCAGGCTCATCTAGAGGAACTACAAACATTATTGTGACTCCGTCTCTGTTCAACGAAACGAAGTTTGGGAAATTACTTTGGCTTTTAAAGCCCAAAATATTTTCGTAAAACGAAACAGTTGCCTTTAGATCTTTGGTCCATAAAATTGGACTGATGGTTTGCAGTGTCATATCATCAAAATGATTATCGTTTGTATATAGGTCGGGTTAATTGGGATTCAATCAACTTGCACACAAGGTTCAAATAGTTGCGAAAGCAGGGAAATCATTGATTGTTCTACCTGTTATCTCGCAGTAGGTAAGACTCGTTTGAAAAATCTTTTTGAAGTTACGGACTATAGCTGAATATTGAGCGCGAACTAATACCTACACTTATCTGATTTTGCATTGGCTAGCCTTACTATTATAAGGCCTTTTAGCAGCTGTTGTGTTTGATAATGTACAAAAGAACTTGCTCTAATTTGCCTAGTTTACTTCAACGACTTAATTTCTGTCAGTATGATTGTTACTGTAGTGCTACCAATATTTTCGACGAAATGTTTACCAACATAATCTCTCCAAGATGCGGTACCTGTTTCTTCGTCTGCAATAATTGTCTGCCCATTATCTAGATATACTTTAAGTTTGCCACCCGAAACAACATAGGACGATTTTGCAGGATGAGTGTGTGGAATGTCCTTTTGTCCCGGTTTTAGGGAGTACTCAATCACACGAACATATTCATTTTCTAAAAGTAATTTGAAATTGTCTGGAGAAGATTTTATCGCGTCAATCTCTAATTTGGTCGTGTCAGTCTTTGCTGATTTTAAATATTTTGAAGTGTCAGAGTTAAGGAGATCTTTATCCTTTGTTGATTTTGGATTTTGATTACAAGAAGTGATTAAATAGCAGATTGCTACAAACGAAATTAATCTTGTCATACTGATAGTTGAGTTTTAATTGTCATTGTAAAAAACAGAAATGTCGTTTAAAATAGCCGTTAACGTTGAAGCATTGGCGATGTGGCGGAATTCTGTGTCCGGGCAGCCCGAAACCAATGCTGATTAAAGATACAAAAGCTCATTGTTTATTCTGTTGCCTAGCGTTATTCGTCTGCCGAGACCAAAGCTAAATAGCGAACAAAAAGTTGAGCATATATTCGTCGCCCCGCCATATTGCCAAACAGCCTGTTAGCAACAGTTTTTATTTGTTCGCTTCATAATATTTTTCTGCAACTCTTTTAATGTCGTCACTCTTTACATTTCTTAACACATATTCAACGTTATTAAAATTCTTAATTTCCCTTTTAATAAGAAAATTGAGAACATTTAAATTTTCTGCTTGTAATGCCGCCGAAAAAAGTGAATGTCCGTGTTTATTATAGTCTACTTCTATTGAACCATCTATAACATAGTTGTAGAATTTTTCCTCAAAATTATTTTTAATAAGTCTATACGGAAGAGTTTCATTAGACCGTATTTGGTTAGGCTTTAGTTTTCCGTACTTAGGGTTAGGGATAATAAATTCTGAAATATTGTCATCCCAATGATTAAATTCATAAACGCTTTGTTCGTAGTCTGAACCACAATCTTCACATACCTTTTTTATATCAAAACCCCAAGACTCTCCTGTGTCAAGTATTCTGTCTTTGTGAAATAATATATGAGCACCGTGTTCATTGTCCCAAGTTGCTTTAAAGTTTATTGCAAAATAAGCAATTGACTGATTACTATAGTTTAAAATGTCTATTGAAATTAAGCCGAGAACATTTTCTAAGTCTGCTTGAGAATCAAGTTTCGGGAAGTTGCACTCTTCGTCATCAATCAGTGTCTTCTGGAAAGGATAAATAACATCTTTAACGTATCCAAATATTTTTTGTAAGAGGAGTTCTTCATTTGTCTGGATAAACCTTATGGCTTCTAATTGTTCATTTGAAGGGTCTGGGTTATTGTCAAGACTGTCAAAAATTCTTAACTCTGCAAATCCTTGTTGTAACTTCTCCTTTAAATCTTTTGAATATTCAAAAAACTTGTCATTCTGAAGTAATGTTAGTTTGTCAAGACTTAGGACTGTTTCCCAATCTCCGTTGAATTTAAAGTCTGTCATAATATTGTGGCTAACGTTCGAGTATTTGCGAATGCAGGGAATTCATTGATTGTCCAGCCCGGCATCTCGCCCAAGGCGAGACCCATTTGAAAATATATTGTTGAAGATAAGAACTAAAGTTGATTATTGAACGTCGAGCCCGAACCGTTGCTGATGCTTGCACATAGGTGATGTTACAATGTCTAGCCCTGCTTTTGCAAATACTTTTGTTGGTGGCTGGCATTTGTCGTCAGGTTTGTTTTTTATCTTTTACACCTATAACTAAAAGCCACAAACAAGTTCCAATTTCTCCAAAGCTTGCAGGCAGACTTATGTATGATGATATTCCAGTTTTTGAGTAATCATGAATAAGTGTGTTTCCTATGAAATTTATTAAATACCCAAAACAGCCTAGCATTAATAATACTCCTAAAAGTTTGGGAAGAAACCCTGATTTAAAAACTAAATAACCGAACGGGAATAACCAAAGTCCTGAAAATATGTGAACAATCCGCAGGCCATTGTCATACTGGTCAAGATGTTGCATTACCGCTAATTGGATTTGGTCTTTTGATAAACCTAATTTACTTTGTCCACTTATGATAAGCGAAAGAATTGAAAATAAGTTTTGAACATTCAAGAAAAATACTGGAACACTCAATACTGCTAAAAGCACCATAAGTTTTGCATAATTTTCATTTACGGTTTTCAATAATTTGTACAGCACAAGTGGCAAGAAAAGAAAAAAAGTATAGCATAAAAGTCCACCAACGATTCCTAACCGTAAAAGCGTTTGGGAAGAGGTAATATTTTGAAATATTAAAGAAGCATTGTCTGCATTGAAAAGCTTAAAGGGTACATACATTAAAGTGAAAATGCCTGTTACTACAACCCCTAAATACAAAAGCCCTGCAATTCTGGCTAATTTTTTGTTTGAAATTTCTGTTGCCATGATTAAATTGGTGATTTAGTTTCTCCATTTCCATGCATACCATATAATTATTGAAGTAAGTATGCTTTCAACAATTGCGTAAAAAACATAGAAGGCTCTCCATTCTGAAATTGATGTAACCGCAATCAAAAGCATAATTGCAGTAAATAAAACGCCTGCGATTAAGTTCAAGCTCCTATTTATTTTTGTTTTCAATATAACAGACAAGCAAACCATTAGAGCTGGAACTGCCAATAATGCGGAAGCTGCAAACAGTTTTACTGGATTATCAAGCATACTGTTACCGTTGATTATCCCTTGCACTTTGTTAGGTACATAGAGTTCAAAATAGTCGCCATAGATATAAAAAAATGTCACCGATGCCCATAAAGCCGAAAGCTTGATTTTGACGTTTATTTTCACTTCTTCTAAATCACTTGAAGTTGTACCACTTGAATTCATAATTGCGTTTAAGATATTAAGTTAATAATTTGTCTGAGGTGTCGCACTGGTGAAACGATTGAGTTTTATAAAAAGTTACAGAGAAATAAAGAATTTGTAGTCTGCTGTTAAGCTTGCCACCAACGTTTGGCGGCTTGGCGTAGTGGCGGATTTTTAGCACAAAAGTTCAATCGAAGCACTGCACTTGAACCTACCCCAAAACTGTCATACGAAGCACTGAACCCGCCATTACGCCAAACCGCTGTTGTAGGCAGTTCTTCTTTTCTGTCGTCAGTGGAATAGTTCATACTTTTTTCTGTCCGCTCCAATTCTTTCTCCAATCAGATTTGATATGTCCACAACTGCACCATGCTCAATAAAAACTTCGTAAAATTTACTTTGATTGTTACCCCAATAAATCATAGCACAAGCCATTGGTGCTCCTTTGCCTGTGTCTTGTCCATTCTCTAAAAAACGTAGTCTTGTGTCATATAAAAAACAGATGGACTTAGCTTTGGTAAAAACATATTTTTTCCAATGGGCTGTATTTGCAGCAATAGGAATAAGTGCTAAAACTTCCGAGTTGTATTCTTCGTTTGCATAAGCACATTTAGCAAGCCAATTTTTTATTGTTGTCCCACGTTCTTTGTCAATCCCATAAGGTGGATTAACGTAAATGGTCGGATAATTCCAACTTTCTTTTAATCCGTCTTGCTTAGGTAAACGATACTCAGTTTGAGCATTTACTACTGAATACTCGTTTGAACATGGGTCTAAATCAATATGTCCGCCAAATACTTCTTTGACAGCATTAACGTATTTATGGGGTGTTCCCCAACTTTGACTTAGTGTATTTATGTTTCTTCCTGCACTCATATTAGTATGTTTTGCCAATTCTTATTTTTCAGTTCTTCCAATTCGTCTTTCAGTATTGTAAGACTCTTTTGACTTGGTGAGATTATATTGAACCAACTTTCAACTGTTGCAAGGTTGTCGTTAAAATATTTCAGCAATATTCTATCAGCTTCAATGTTCATTTGAACTTTGGTAAACTGATTTTTCTTCTTGCCTTCGGTATAACTTGATAGGAATGTATCTCTTAAAAATTGAAGTTCTGGAATTGGATGAAGTAAAAGTTTGTCAATGAAATCGGAAAGCCCTTTGTCAGTCAAGAAAAGTAGCCAATCGTAAGATTGAGCCAATACCATGAGTTCCTTTTGAAAGTTCTCTTCGCTAAAACTCAAATCTCCGTCTGCTGTCTTTTTAATCCAATTTCCGTGATTACTTACAACTCCGATTGTCAAAATGAATTTTCTCAATAACTCTTTGTCAGAAGAGAAAATTACTTCTTCCATCAGATTTACATACGGTTTGATGATATAAGAACCGTCACTTTTATAAATGATGCCTTGCATTTCTCCGCTTTCAGAACGAATTTTTTGTAAGGATGATGCTGTCCGTGCTACATAAGCACCTTGCTTTGCTTTTTCAATGGTCTGCGGACCTTTTGTCATTCCTTCTTCAACTCCAACTCGCTTACACTCGAACATTGCGTAAGGCTTCTTGTTTTGCTCATAAATGTGTAATTCAAGTTTTTCTCCGAGGTCTGATTTGATGCTACAAAGAAGAAATGAATTGTCAGACGTTGCGATTGTGCAAGCGTTACGAAGTATGTTATTGCTTAATAGTTGATTGTTTTTTCGTTCAAAACCTGTCAGGTCAAAACCGCTTGCCGTAAGAGCTTTTAAAATTATGTTTGATGTAATTGATTTTTCAGATTTGTCAACTGTAACGAAAGAACTCCGAACAATAGGATGTAATGAATATTCAACATTGTGAGTTATGTCAGGATTGCCATATTCAGCAAGTCCACGCTCAATTGAGATTTGATTATTTAGTCCCCAAGTCTTTAAAAGATAATAGGTAATGATTTCCACAAGTGTCCCCAATGCTCTACCTGATGCCTTTTTAGGGTCTTTCGTGTGATTAAAAACTTCTTCTGCTAATACTTTTTGCAGTTTATCTACTGATTCGTATGCCATGATTTTCTATTGCTCAAATTTACGTTTTTTATTGTTTGTCTGTTCGTTTTTTGTCGGGTTACTGTCGCTCGGTTGTGTCGTCATAGAATTGCCTACAACACGTAAATATATGAAGCTTCCAATGAAATTGGTATATAACTATGGGGTTGATACCTATATGATTAATGATATACAAACAACATTGTTTATCAGTACAATCCACCAATCAGTTCAAACAATTGGTGGATTTATATAAAGGTCATGCGCCCATACTGGGTTGAAAATATAGGTGTAAGTCCATTTATTGATTGCAATCTAGAATAAAATAATGATTTGTATCTTATTGATAGATGAACTCTTCACCAAAACAGTGTCAAACCATTTTCAATGTACTTATTATACCTATTGCCCAAGTCATTGATTTCCCGAAGCGCAATTCCTAAAGCCAAAAACTCACTACTCAAAACTTACCACTCTCTACCACCCACTGCTTCACAAAACTGTCCACATATCGCTCCAAATACACTTCGTTCAGAAAGGCGGCGGTCCAGGTTTCAAAGCGGTAGCATTGTACGCCAAGATAGAAGATATAAATAGCAGGAATCAAGGCCGTGAGTTCGTCGAGTTCAGTTTGGGGAAGCGTAGTAACCGAACGATAACCGTTTATAAACGAATTTATCTGTTCTTTACGTATCGATTCATCGGTGTTCAAACGATGCACTTGCATGATGTAATAGGCCATGTCGAGCGCCAATGGTCCGTTTCCGCAGAAATCGAAATCGAAGAGGGTGATGCGACCCGATTCGTCGATGTTTAAATTGTCGAACCAAATATCTAAATGCACTACTCCAGTTCTCCATTCGTTTTTCTCCGCTTGCTCAAATACGAGTTTTAGTTTTTCACCGGCCCCTTCAATGAGTTTCCAAGCAGCCGATTCTTTGCCTAAGAATCTACCAATTTCCCGCATACCATTGGTGTACATCAATGCATAATTGTACTGTGCTCTTGGAATTGCTTTGTTGATGGTGATGGCATGGATGCTTCCCATGAGCTTGCCTATTTCAAAATGCTGCTCATTGGCATACTGGATCATTTTTTGTCCCCTTGCATAGGTAAACAGCACCGCAAAACGAGTGCCCTCAGCCGCGTCTACTACCATTAAATAATGTCCTTTTGATGTGGCCACAGGTACCGAAACCGAACAGCCTTTTTCATTGAGCTCAGCTACCAATTCTAACTCGGCGTGAATTTCTTCACGCGTTCTCCAGTTATGGGTGTACAATCGGAAGACATAATCCTTTCCTCCAAAACTTACCTTGTAAGTATGATTGATGCCCGTTTTTAAGAGTGTCACCAAGGGCTGTTCGTTCAAGCCAAACTGGTTTCTTACAATTTCTGAAACATCACGGGAATCAATAACTGAAATGATAGGACTGCGCATGCGTGAAGATACGAGTGTTTTATCGGTTCAACCCACTCTCCCTACTCCTTTGCAAAAGATGCGCCACTTTCCCCATTTGCCTTTGATTTATGAAATCAATTTCAGTTTTAGGGTATTTGTATTACCTTCAATTGACCGTATGTTCCAGAAATTCTATTCTCCACACCCCGCTCTAAAAGGCATCATCAACAATGTGATGATTGTTCAAGGTGTGTTTGATAGCCAGCATCCACTGCCGGTTTTACCCATGCCGCAGCATCCGGAACAACGACTCTTCTTCTACCCCTATGACCCCGTTGATGCACATTATTTTCTGAGCGACAAAAAAATCAAACTCTCGTCTGCTATTGTAGTAGGACCTCATATAGAGCGATTAAATGTAAAGTTGGGAGTGAATCATTTGGTTATCAAAGTTGGTTTTCAACCCGGCGCACTTCACCGCGTGCTCGGTATACCCATGACTAAGTTGCTGCAAACAGAAGCCTTCAATGCCGATGATCTATTTGGTAGTGAGATTCACTTGTTGACAGAGCGAATTCGAAATGCCGATTCTTTTGATACTATGAAATGGTTTATAGACTTGTTTTTTATGGAACAACTAAGAAAGGTGAGATCGGAATTACCCATCGATTCGAGCTTGCAATATTTGGTTGAACAGAAAGGTGCGGTTTCCATTGATGCCTTGGCAAAACAAGCTTGCTTGAGCACGCGACAATTTGAGCGTATTTTCAAAGATCGGATCGGATTTACTCCAAAGTACTATGCGCGTATGGTGCGTTTTGCGCATGCATGGGAATTGAAAGAACAAAATCCGAATTTGAATTGGACGAATATTGCACATGCTACGGGCTATTTCGATCAAATGCATTTCATTAAAGATTTTAAAGAGTTTAGTGGTACCACACCCGGTATTTCAGAAGAAGATTTTCGGAAGTTGAAGGTGTTGGGGATGTCGGGGCATTAAAGGAGTTCGTGCTTATTGGTTCACCGCTGAGATTCTGTGTTAAAAACCAATTGATTTTTATTATTTATTTTTACGCTTTAGGCGGCTTATGCCAGCCTGTTTAGTGGGGTAATCTTTATGGATTACCCCCTAACTTTTTATAATAGT
>NZ_JBOBEW010000013.1:0-25314 GCF_050589245.1 Endoryza foliicola
GACAAGGACTATTATAAAAAGTTAGGGGGTAATCCATAAAGATTACCCCACTAAACAGGCTGGCATAAGCCGCCTAAAGCGTAAAAATAAATAATAAAAATCAATTGGTTTTTAACACAGAATCTTAGCGGTGAACTTCTTCACCACAGATACCAGAAATTAATACAGATTCCCGCAGATTAGTCTCCGATATTCGGAGTAGCTTCACCGCAACGACCGCTAATTGCGCCAAGAATTCGCAAAGTATCGTTGTATTTCCTCGCTCCTCGTTTCCTCTTCTCCTCGTTCCTACATTTCGGCTGTTTCAATTATTAATTATTACTTATTAATTATTAATTACATCTCCTGTTCAGATTTCCAGCCCAATCTCCCAATTCTTCCTAAACAACCCTTTCTCGCATAAAACATTTCTTCTATCTTTCCCGCCATTAGGAGCGGAACTGTTTAAGATTCAAGCCTAAAGCCTTGATTCTCTTAAACCTTATGGATTTTTTAGCTAAAAACATAAACCTTTCACAGTCCTCAGTTGTAACTAATTCATGACCTCATTTACAATCAAAGATCTAGAGAACCTTTCGGGGATCAAGGCCCATACGATTCGTATTTGGGAGCAACGCTATTCGTTCCTGAAACCTCAGCGGACAGACACTAATATCCGCTACTACTCGAATGACGAGTTGAAAACGATCCTCAACATTGCCTTGTTGAACAAATACGGATTCAAGATTTCGCATATTGATAAGATGAATCCGGAAGAGATCAACCTTAAACTTCAATCTCTTACTGATAGTACTGCTCAACAAGAGCGCATCATCAATAACTTGATCGCCTCTATGGTGGACATGGATATGGAGCGTTTTGAAGAAATTGTAGATCAGCAAATTGCCTTAAAGGGAGTGGAGCGAGTGATTCAAAACACTTTGTTCCCATTTTTGGAAAGAATCGGAATTCTTTGGCAAACTGATCATATCAATCCGGCACAAGAGCATTTGGTTACCAATATCATTCGCCAGAAGATCATTGTTGGAATTGAAACGGTTCGTCCGCATACCACTATTAATAAAACGTTTTTGCTTTTCCTTCCTGAAACAGAATACCACGAAATTGGGTTGTTGTATTTGTACTTCATTTTGAAGAGCAAAGGATTCCAAGTGGTGTATCTTGGAAGTAATGTGCCTCACAAAGATGTGGCCTATATTGCCAGATTGAAAAAGCCCGATTTCATGTTCTCACATGTAACCGGTGCGGGTCCTTCCGGAAGATTGGAAAAGTATTTCTTCCATTTGCGTGAGCAAACAGCGGGTATTCCGTATTTGGTATCGGGACAAGTGATTTATCAGCACATTAAATTCCCGGTTGATGTACAAATCAAACGTAGCTTGGCCGAGGTGATGGAGTTTATTAATAAGGAGTCGTTGCCGGTTTACAATTAGAGCTAAGAATAAAAGATGAATAATGAAGCGAGCGTTGCTCGCTTTTTTTGTGAGATGAACAGCCGGAACGCAAAGGGTGATGGTCTTAGGTTGAAGAGTCTGTTATTACTTTAAGTTTTTGGCAGCTTGAATTTCGAAGAGTCGTTTACTAAAGAGCGCAAAGGCCGCTTCGCGGGGGAACAGCCGAAACGCAAAGGAATGGTGGTTGGAGGTCGGAGAGTGTTTTATTGCTTTAAGTTTAGTAGAGGCTGATGTTCGAAGAGTCTGTACTTAAGAGCGCAAAGGCCGCTTCGCGGGGGAACAGCCGGAACGCAAAGTTATTGAGGCTGAAGGTTGGAGAGCTTGTAGTTAGTTAAGTTTTTGTCAGCTTGGGATTCGGAGAGTCGTTTACTGGAGGCGCAGAGCCGCTGCGCGGGGGAATACAGGGGAGAGCATGAATTTCTTATTAAAAATTTCAATTTGTTCAGTGCCCACGTTGCGCTGGCCGAAGGCCTCCTTCCGGCGAAGCCCAATTAAACACAGCGTGCTGCACTCGAGACAACTAAAACTTTGCGTTAAAATATATTGAACTCCCGCGGAGCGGGAACAACCGGAACGCAGAGTTATTGTGGTTGAAGGTTGGCGAGCGTTTTATGAATTTGAGTTTTTGGCAGTATGAAATTCGGAAATTCTTTTACTGGAGGCGCAGAGCCGCTCCGCGGGGGAATACAGGGGAGAGCTTGAATTTCTTATTAAAGATTTCAATTCGTTCAGTGCCCACGTTGCGCTGGCCGAAGGCCTCCTTCCGGCGAAGCCCAATTAAACACAGCGTGCTGCACTCGAGACAACTAAAACTTTGCGTTAAAATATATTGAACTCCCGCGGAGCGGGAACAACCGGAACGTAGAGTTATTGTGGTTGGAGAGCGTTTTATGAATTTGAGTTTTTGGCAGCTTGAATTTCGAAGAGTTGTTTACTTAAGGGCGCAGAGCCGCTTCGCGGAGGAATGCAGAACCACGGAGATACGGAGGCACAATGGATACTTTTTCTTTCTTTTTCACCGCGGCGGCGCAGCGTCCTTCGACTGGACCTTCGGTCCGCTCAGGACAGGCCCGCAGCGGAAACGCAGCGCTGGCAGTCTCTCTGTATTTCCTCGCTTCCTCTCTCCTGTAATTCCCCTTGTTCCCCCTCTTGTTCTTTTTTGTCTTTCCTCGCTCCTCGTCTCCTCTATCCTCGTTCCTGTTCTCCGGCTGTTCCATTATTAATTATTAATTCCTTAATTATTAATTACCATCCTTTTCCTATTAATAAATGTTTAAACTTTAATTCATTGATCCTGAACTGTTTAACGCTTTTCTTTTTTGTTTAACTTTTTATTTTAAAAAATTAAACAAAAAACTGCTCTTTCTCGTATATAGTGTTTAACTTTATGTCCTTAATAATTAAACACTCTTTGCCATGACAACTGTTGAATTTAACCAAATGCTGGTTAATAATGCGGAGTTTCTGAAGCCATTTGCGGCAACTTTGACACGTGATACCGAAGCGGCAAAGGACCTTTTTCAGGAAACTCTGTTCCGCGCATTATCTAACCAAGACAAGTACAACGTAGGTACTAATATTAAAGCATGGTTGTATACAATCATGCGAAACATCTTCATTAACAACTATCGCAGAAAGGCAAAGCAGCAAACCATTTTTGATAATACTCCCAACGAGTTTATTCTGAACAATAGTTCTGCTGTTGCTATTCCTAACAATGCGGAGACGAATTTGAGGATCAAAGACATTCAAAAAGCGATACATAATTTACCTGAAATTTTTCGTAACCCTTTTTTGTTGTACTTTGATGGATATAAGTACCATGAGATCGCGGATATGCTCAATGAACCTCTAGGAACGATCAAGAGTAGAATTCACTTCGCACGGAAATTATTGAAAGAGCAAATCATTAAAAACTAAGTATTGAAACCCATTGTTGTGATAGGAGCCGGCTTTGCCGGACTTTCTGCTGCCAGCTTTCTTGCCAAAGCCGGTTACCAAGTAACCGTTTTGGAAAAACAAGCAGGTCCAGGCGGACGTGCACGTCAATGGAAAACAAACGGATTTACTTTCGACATGGGGCCCAGCTGGTACTGGATGCCCGACGTGTTTGATCGTTATTTCGAACAATTTGGTAAAAAGGCCTCGGACTATTATACTATTGAACGCTTGGATCCCTCTTACCGAGTGTATTGGCAAGAAGGATACAGCGATATTCCTGCTTCGCTCGATGATTTTAAAAAGATGTTGGAGGAAATGGAACCGGGCGCTGCAGTAAAACTCGATCGTTTTTTGGAAGAAGCGCGTTACAAATATGTAGTGGGCATCCAGAAATTGGTGTTTAAACCCGGATTGAGTTTAGTGGAATTTCTCGATTGGGAAGTGATGAAAGGCGTGTTCAAATTAGATGTGTTCACTTCAATTAAGAAACACGTTCATAAATATTTCAAACAACCGCAAATTCGTCAGCTACTCGAATTCCCCGTTTTGTTTTTGGGAGCTTTACCTGAAAACACCCCGGCTTTGTATAGCTTAATGAACTACGCTGATATTGTTGGAGGAACATGGTTCCCGAGAGGCGGTATGTACAAAGTAGTGGAAGGGATGTATAAATTAGCCTTAGAACTGGGTGTTCAATTCAAATTTGAAGAACCGGTTACTTCTATTCAAATTGAAAAAAATGCAGTTCGAAATGTGGTGACTGATAAGGGGACCTATCCGGCATTAGCTGTAATAGGCGGTGCAGATTATCATTTCATAGAAACCCAATTGCTGCCTGAAGCGGCTCGCTCGTATTCAGAAGCCTATTGGGACAAGAGAGAAATGGCTCCTTCTTGTTTACTTTACTACGTAGGCATCAATAAAAAACTCGATTCTATTCTTCATCATATGTTGTTTTTTGATGTTCCGTTCGAACAACATGCAGATGAAATTTATACCTCAAGAATTTGGCCTGAAACTCCCTTGTTTTACGCCAACGCCTCCAGTGTTACAGACGCAAGTTTGGCCCCAGAAGGCTGTGAAAACTTGTTTTTCTTGATACCGGTGGCGGCCGGATTGAGCGATGATTCCGAAGAAAAGCGAGAATATTACTTCAATTTGATCATGGATCGTTTTGAAAAACGTGTTGGTCAAACTGTTAGAGATGCTATTGTAGTGAAAAGAAGCTTTGCCTATTCCGATTTTGTAAGCGAATACCATTCTTTTAAAGGCAATGCCTATGGTTTAGCCAATACCCTCATGCAAACCGCCATCCTTAAACCCTCTTGTAGAAGCAAGAAAGTATCCAATTTGTTCTATACCGGTCAGCTAACGGTGCCCGGTCCGGGAGTACCACCCAGTCTTATCAGCGGGGAAGTAGTAGCCGGGGAATTAATGAAGTCTTTTTAATGAACTATTTGGTGCATTAAAACGTAAATTGTTAAACACTACATCAGTAAACTGAATTGTTATGATGGCCATATACCATAAAGTAAGTCAGCTTTGCAGTCAAATTACCACCGAAGAGTACAGTACTTCTTTCTCATCGGCTATTTGTTTGCTGCATCAAGATCTCAGAAAACCGATCTACAATATTTATGGTTTTGTTCGGCTAGCCGATGAAATTGTAGATACCTTTCATGAGCACGATAAAGAACGCTTATTGGTTAAATTCAAGCGCGATACTTACGAGGCAATTGAAGATAAAATTAGCTTGAACCCTGTTTTGCATAGTTTTCAAATGACCGTGAATGAGTTTAATATCAGTCACGATTTAATTGAAGCATTTTTCAAGAGCATGGAAATGGATTTGAATAAACAAGCCTATGATGAACAGGGATATGAAAACTATATATATGGAAGTGCGGAAGTAGTGGGTTTGATGTGCTTGTATGTTTTCTGCGAAGGAGACAAAGCGATGTACGAAAAATTAAAGCCATCTGCTCAATCATTAGGAGCAGCATTCCAGAAAGTTAATTTCTTGAGAGATGTAAAAGCAGACTACCAAAGTTTAAATCGTACGTATTTTCCGGGTGTTGATTTCAATTCTTTCACAAATGAAAGTAAAGCGGCAATTGAGGCTGATATTGCGAAGGATTTTGAACATGCTTACGAAGGAATCATGCAATTGCCTTGGAAAGCGCGTTTTGGTGTGTATGTTGCGTACAAGTATTATTTGAGCTTGTTCAAGAAGATCCGTAAAACACAACCGGCGAAAATTTTGGAATCACGCATTCGAATCCCCAATTATTACAAAGCGTATATTGTGGTGCGAGCGGGTGTAAAAAATCAATTAAATCTGATCTAATTAATGAGTGCTTCGGTTGTATTAGTGAATGAAAGAGATGAAGCCATCGGGACGATGGAGAAAATGGAGGCTCATGAAAAGGGCTTGCTCCACAGAGCGTTCAGCGTATTTGTTTTTAATAAAGAAGGCTTGTTGCTATTGCAACGTCGCGCATTAACGAAGTACCACAGTGCAGGCTTGTGGACCAATACGTGTTGCAGCCATCCCTTTCCCAACGAGGCTGTTGCTGACGCTGCTGTAAGAAGATTAAAAGAAGAACTAGGTTTTACCACCCCCCTTACAAAAATTTTTGATTTCAAGTATAAAGCTGCTTTCGATAATGGCTTGGTTGAACACGAATTCGATCATGTGTTTGTAGGCGAATATGAGGGCGATGTTCAATTGAATCCGGAAGAAGTGCACGAGATAAAATACGTTTCTTTGGATGAAGTTGAAGCAGATATGAAGCTGCATCCGGATCAATACACCGCATGGTTTCATATTGCACTTCCAAAATTAATGGAGCAACTCCAATAGGACTGCATGGGAAAAAACACCAACTTTGTGTTTTGAGTAGATCTTCTAAAAAAGAAACGATTCAGTAAACTATCAATTAAGAACAATGCTTTCAGTACTCGTATATATTTTGGTTTTGCTCGGTACTTTTTTTGCCATGGAAGGAATTACCTGGGCTACTCACAAATGGGTAATGCATGGATTTTTGTGGTATTTGCATGAGGATCATCACCGCGTTCGCCCCGGATTTTTTGAAAAGAACGATGCCTTCTTTGTGATATTTGCGGTCCCGAGTTTTCTTTGCATCCTCTTCGGAACCTTGAACGCCATGTACTGGGTACAAGCCATTGGATTTGGAATTATGGCCTACGGCGCAGCTTATTTTCTGGTTCACGATGTAATTATTCACCAGCGTTTCAAATGGTTTACCCGCTCGAAAAGTACGTATGTAAGAGCCATTCGTTGGGCACACAAAATGCACCACAAGCATCTTGATAAGCATGAGGGAGAGTCATTTGGGATGTTGTATGTTCATAAGAAATATTGGGAAAAAGTGCGAAGAGATAAGAAGTTGATGGAGGCACAAAGAGTGGAGTATGAAGCAACGAGTTAAATATGAATTAATAGTTAACAATTAATAATTAATAATGAAGGTGGAATAGGTGCAAGCATATTGCATCTATTTTAGTTATTAAAGGAATATGTCTCAACGAACTGATTATATTATTCTAGGTTCCGGATTGGCAGGATTGTCGTTAGCGGCAAGAATGGTGAAATCGGGTTTGTTGGAGCATCAAACTTTGCTGATTGTAGACAAAGCTCCGAAACAAGGTAATGATCGAACTTGGTGTTTTTGGGAGTATGGTAAAGGTTTTTTTGAAAACTGTGTGTACCATCAATGGCCTTCTCTTCAATTTTATAGCGAAGGATTTGAAAAGGATTTAGACATGTACGACTACTCGTACAAAATGATCCGCAGTGGAGCACTCTATGAATATTGCTATTCAATTCTTCAAGGATGTAAGAATGTTTCATTTTTATATGGAGAGGTGAGTTTCCATCAGAGCAGTAGAGGAAACACAGAAGTGCGAGTAAATGACGAATTATTAGATCTTGATGGTGCACTTGTATTCAATTCTATTTTAACGAAGGAACCGGAACATCGGTTGAGTTTAAAGCAGCACTTCAAAGGGTGGATCATTGAAACCACTTCTCCTTCGTTCAATCCTAACAAGGCAACTTTGATGGATTTTAGGGTTGATCAAACCGAGGGGTCGACCTTTGTGTATGTACTCCCCTTAACAGAAACCACTGCACTCGTAGAATATACGCTTTTCACAGCCAACCTTTTACAGGACCATCAATACGACGCGGCACTGCGGAACTATATTCAACAATACTTGGGCATCACGCTTTATGAAGTAAAAGAAACAGAATTTGGAGTGATTCCCATGACCGCAGCCGAGTTTGAATTCTACAAGAATGGCATGTATCATATTGGAACAGCCGGTGGCCAAACAAAGGGTTCTTCCGGATATACATTTCAGTTTGTACAAAAACAGACAAAGTCGATTGTGAACTCCTTATTGCATCGTCAAAAACTTCAGCAAGTACCTGCCGCCGGTTCACGTTTTCACTTTTACGATCGCGTATTGTTAGAATTATTGGTGAATAGAACCTTAGAAGGAAGAGAAATCTTTACTCGATTGTTTCAGCAAAACAAAGCGCACAGGGTTTTCAAATTTTTGGACAATGAAACCGATCTTTTGGAGGATCTAGGAATTATTAGTTCATTGCAAATCGTGCCTTTTGCGAAAGCGGCGATGAGAGTGATGTAGGAATTGAGTTTTAAGTTTTAGGTTCTTGAGTTTTTTAGTTTGAGCAGCTTCGATAATTAATACTTCACCGCAGAGATCGCGAAGCCCGCGAAGCTTTCGAAAATTCTTCTTTTTTTGACCACAGAATACTCAAATTATAAATACAAGATAACACAGATTAGTCTCTAAAATAATAGAGCTAATCTGTGTTATTCGAAGTATAATTAATAATTAAGAATTAAAAATGAAACAGCCGGAAGTCAGGTTGATTGAATTTTAGAGACTAATCTGTGTGAATCCATATCAATTCGTGCTATCCGTGGTCAAAAAAGCCTAATACCTAAAGCCTAATGCCTAACACCTAAAGCCTAAATCCCAATACCTACTACACAGAATTCAAAAACTTAAATCTTGATTATTCCAATTATTTCTTCAGTGAGAAATTCACGGGAGTTGAATTAAAGAACCATTTCAATTCTTCCCCATCAACCAAGATCGCACGGAATACCATTTTGATTTTTGTTCCCGGAGTTACAGGCAGTTCACTATAAGGAATGAACATTTCGAAATCATCGGGAGCAGCTTTGTTAGCTGTTAAGATTTTACCGGCTTGGAATTTGAATGATTTGTAGGTAGCCACTACATTGCTGATATTGTATTTGTCGTTATTGTCCATTAAAGGATTCCCATTTTCATCATAGAAGAAAACTGTGAAGTACACTTGTCCTTCAGCACCTTGAGTTTTGATTCGGAATGAAGGATAGATGAGCAATCCACCTTTATCAGCGCTTTCTTTAAAGTTCATTGATGTAAAATCAGTGATAAAGAAGCGAGGTTTTTCTGTTGATCTAGCGCCTCCTTTAGGATACAATGCAGAAATCAAACTTTTATCGCCATCACTTAAATAGTTGTTCCAAGGAACTGAGTAGCCATTGGTGGTCCAACGAGCCAATACAGGGTAGTGCATGATTGACTTTCTATCGTAAGAAGTTCCTTGAGTATAGGTCAATGAATATTGTTGGAAGAGGTTTACGTCTACCGTAAGTTTATCCCAACCTTGAGATTGTCCGAGTTCTTTATACACTAATTCTTTGTTCCAGGGGATACCTGCAAGGGGGCTATAGTGTTCGTGCAGCAAACCTAGAGCATGACCGAATTCGTGCATTACAGTACCGTGCATGCTTTCATATGTTTTGAAATCGGTGGTATCAAGGTTCATGGTTTTTACATCTTGCGGAACTCCGGTGGCTAGTTGACCAATTACGGAATTGTGACCACCTTTGTTATCGAGGTTAACGCGGATATCGGCATCGCCACTTTCTACAAATTCAAAGCGTACATTGGCAAATTGTTCCCATTCTTTTGCGTAGCTCAATACTTTGAACTTCATTTCACTGCTTCCAGAGAGGAATTTCACACGGAGTACAGCGCCATTGTCCCACAAATAGTATGGATCGGCTAATCCGCGACCACTGGAAGTATCAAAGGCGGCAGTTACTGCCGGCGCCTTCATATAAGAAGTACAGCCATATTGTTGAGCTGCTTTCTGAGGTGGTTTTTTACCCGGGGCACTTGGTTTTTTGGGTGTTTGTGCTGTTGCAACACCTGCGATGAGCGCTAAAACGGCTACCAGCAAGGATTTCATGAGTTTCATATCTGCGTGTTTAAATGATTGAATTAAGAAACTGACGTAAACCTAAGTGATTTGAGAGAGTTTACAAATACCCAATAGCCGCAAAAAAATTAATAATTAAGATCAAGATTTACAAGATTAAAGGATGTACAGGATGGTTGCTGCAAATTCTGTCCCTCTGTTCTTTCTTTGTATTTCCTCTTTCCTCGTTTCCCGCAACGGCTTCGCCTGCGGGACTGCTGTTGTTCTGCAAAGCTAGCTTCCTGTTCTTCCCCCGCCTTCTTTTTCTGTATTTCCTCCTTCCTCGTCTCCTCTCATCCTCGCTCTTCTATTCAGGCTGTTTCATTATTAATTCTTAATTATTACTTGGTTTTGCAAAGGGCACAAGCTTACGCTTGCGCCAACTATACTAGCTTAAATAAACTAAGCTAACGCTTAAACAAAGCTCCGCGAGCTAAGGCTCGCTCCGCCGCTTCTGACTCATTTCCCACTCGGTCTTGTAAGTGTTCTCTAGCAACATACCCTAGTTCGCACAGTATTTCATTCCCACATTCACAAACTCCCAAATTCACAAATTATCTCCTCGGCTGTTTCATTATTAATTATTACTTATTCATTATTAATTGGTATTTCCGGCTGTTTCATTCTTAATTCTTCACTCTTAATTCTTAATTATTATCCCCCTGTTCTTCTCCCTCTTCTTTCTCTGTATTTCCTCCTTCCTCGTTTCCTCTTATCCTCGTTCCTGTACTCCGGCTGTTTCATTATTAATTATTACTTAATTAATTATTAATTCTCATCCTCCCTCCTGTATCTAAACCTTTCCCCTCCCTACTTGTTCTCTTCTCATGCACACTGTTGTTTGGTTCAAGAAAGATTTACGATTGAGCGATCATGCTCCACTTCAGGCAGCACTGGAGTTCGCGGAGCCAATCATCTTATTGTATTTATTTGAACCCGCAGTTTGTTCGCAGCCCGACTATGATGATCGACACCATCAGTTCATTCTACAAAGTTTGAAAGACATTCAAGCGCAGCTAAAACCGGCACGCATCGTTATTTTACAGGAAGATGCGGAAACTGCTTTCTCATTGCTTCATCAACATTATCCAATTAGGCGCACGGTTTCTTATCAAGAGATTGGAAATGCAGCCAGCTTCCAACGCGATAAAAAAATAAAAGCATTTTTCCGTTGCCATCAAATCGATTGGATAGAATTTCCGACCAATGGAGTACAACGGGGCTTGAAGAAAAGACAACAATGGAATAAATATTGGTTTGAAGTAATGGAAGCTCCTCTAGTGAATATCGATGTGTTAGCTTTAAAATCTCGACTAGTAAAAGAAATCCTCTTCCCGGAATTTGAAATCAAAATAGTGCAGCATCCTCATCGACAACCGGGTGGGCGTATCAATGCTGAGCGGTATTTGAAGAGCTTTTTCACAGAGCGCTATTTTAACTATCAACGTTATATATCAAAACCGGAAGAGGCCCGCCGTTCCTGCAGTCGCCTTTCTCCATACCTAAGCTTCGGTGTATTGAGTATGCGAGAAGTGTATCATTCTTTGAAAGCCGCTAAACAAACCGGCAATAAGAAAACGCTTTCTTTCTTTGGGTCAAGAATACTGTGGCACTGTCACTTTATTCAGAAATTAGAAACCAACTATAAAATTGAATGGGAAAACATGAACCCCGCTTTCAATTCAATTCGACAAGATAGGAATGAGTCCTTTTTAAGAGCATGGAAAGAAGGAACCACGGGTATACCAATTGTTGATGCTTGTATGAGATGTGTGAATGAAACGGGCTATTTGAATTTTAGAATGCGCAGCATGCTTGTTTCGTTTCTTACGCATCATTTATGGCAGCCATGGCAGGCGGGGGCGCATCATTTAGCGTGTCAATTTCTCGACTATGAGCCCGGAATTCATTATCCGCAGTTTCAAATGCAAGCAGGCACTACCGGTATCAATACCATTAGAATGTACAATCCAATAAAGCAGGGTATGGACCATGATCCAACCGGAGCCTTTATTCGCAAATGGGTACCCGAGTTGCAATCTTTGCCTGCACTATTCATTCATGAACCATGGAAAATGACTCCACTAGATCAATCACTTTATCATGTATACATGGATAAACATTATCCCAGTCCCATCATCGATATTGAAGCTGCTGCCAAATATGCCCGCGAAAACTTATGGAAAGTAAAAAACAGCAAAGAAGCAAAACAGTGGAACAGGCAGATATTGGGTACGTTGACGGAGAGGGAGGAGGAGAATGAATAATTAATAAGTAATAATTAATAATGAAACAGCCGGAGTGCAGGAACGAGGATAAGAGGAGACGAGGAAAGAGGAAATACAAAGAGAGGGCAGCGCTGCGTTTCCGCTGCGGACGCTGCGCCGCTGCGGTAATGAAGCACTTTAAATATTCAGTCTTTTCCCTTTACCGCAAAGAAACAAAGTACGCAACGGTTCGCAACGAAAAACTTAGCGAATCCTCTGCGCCCTTTGCGATCTTAGCGGTAAAGAAAATGTCAGTCTAATCCAAAACCTTTGCCCTTACTATAATTCCTAAGCTTCTTACACTCAATCACTTATCCTTTTTTAAGAACATTTTATCGGTTTTTACTTTCATTGGCCGAAAATTTGCCCTTTATTTACCAAAATCCCCGCACTATGGAAAACATTCAAACACTTGTAGCTTCTATGTTTGAAAAAGAGCAATTGATTCACGCTCTTGAGAAAGAAAGTAAAGTAAGCAATGCACATTATCATCATTTGGTTTTGCAAAATCCGGATAGAGTATTCTCCGATGACGAAGTGGTGATGATTCAAAAGGTATACAGCAAGTTGCAATCCATTAAAAAGCAACAACAAGAACTGCAACTTCAAATTCTATCTATCAAAGAAACGTTAAAAGGATATGTGGCACCGTTAGAAGGCGGCCGTTGGAAACATCGTACCAATGATCCGATGCATCCCTATATTGAGTTCTGGTTGGAAGACGAAGATTTGTGCTATGCAAGACTGAATCAGCGAGAGTGGAACCTTGTTAGTTAATAATTAAGAATTAATAATTAATAATGGAACAGCCGGCAGTCTGCATGAGAAATATAGTATAGGTAAGATAGAGGAAGAAGCGCGCCATTGCACGAAAACAAATACCTTTTCGCGTGTTTCAATTCATTCGCCTGAACTCTTGCGCTCTCAATTATTAATTTTTAATTATTAATTATTCTGAAAGCTTTTCCGCACCATCTCCCGATGACTGTATCCCCATTCAGATAAGGTATCTAACACAGGCTTGAGGGTATGACTGTATTCGGTGATTTCGTATTCTACCACTACCGGTGTGCCGGTATGAACCACTCTGCGAATGAACCCATTCAATTCGAGTTCTTTCAATTCAGACGATAATACCTTGGCAGAAATGCCCTCCAACAAGCGTTGTAGCTCATTAAAACGGCGTGTTTTCTCTAATATGGCAATAATGATTCTCAATTTCCATTTCCCACCGATAGCATACAAGGCATCGCCAACAGCGGCTAACTTTGCTTCGCAAGTCGATATACGACATTGACTTCCAGCTACTTCTGATTTTTCTACCATAATACTAACTAAAAGGTTATTACTTACATATTGTAAAGTGCTTACAATTTGTAACCAAATATAGGTAATTTTGAGTTCTCAACCAAATAATCGCAGATCGGGAACCAAGTTTGAACCATTCGCAGCTGAAATGGTTATTGACTCACCCTCCTTTTCTAAACGCGATTGATACCTAACTACGATTGGTTTGCCAACCATTTATTAAAGTATTAAAACATAGTGTATGAAATTAACTGAAGCATTGCAGTGGCGCTATGCCACAAAACGCATGAACGGAGAACGCGTTCCTGCCGAAAAATTAGAAGCTATTTTGGAAGCCATTCAATTATCGCCTTCTTCAATGGGATTACAACCCTACAATGTTATTCTAATTGATGATGAAGCTACAAAAGCGAGTTTGAAAGCTGCTGCATACAACCAACCACAAATTACAGAAGCGTCTCATTTGTTGGTATTTGCGGCATGGGATGACATTACCGCAGAAAACGTTGACTTCTACTTACAAGAGATCATTCAAACTAGAAATGTAAGTGCAGAAAGTTTAGACGGGTTTAAAGCTGCATTGATGGGAATTGTAACCGGAAGAACAAAAGAACAAAAATATGAGTGGGCTGCTCGTCAATCGTACATCGCATTCAGTAATGCGATTACCGCAGCTGCATTCGAAAAGGTAGACGCTACTCCCATGGAAGGTTTTGTTCCTGCTGAAGTTGACAGAATTCTCGGCCTGGAGAAAAAAGGATTGCGCAGTGTTACCATTCTCGCCCTTGGTTTTAGAGATGAAAAGAATGATTACATGGTGAGCCAGAAGAAGGTGAGAAGAGCGAAAGAAGTGTTGTTTGTGAAGAAAGAGCAGTTGAATTAATAATTAAGAGTTGAGAATTAATAATGAAACAGCCGAGTTAATTAATAATTAATAAGTAATAATTAATAATGAAACAGCCGGCAATCAGGTTGATTGAATAGCGGAGGCTAATCTGTGAGAATCCGTCATAATCTGCGGTATCTGTGGTGAAAATTAGGAGGAAATACAGATAGATTGCCAACGCTGCGAAACCGCCGCGATCGCTGCGCCGCTGCGGTAAAAAAAACACTAAAAATATTCAATCAGTATATTTTACCGCAAAGAAACAAAGTACGCAAGGGTTCGCAACGAAAAACTTGGCGAATTCTCTGTGTTGGGCTCTTCGCGGTGAACAAAAGAAGCGCTCCTTTCCCAAAAATACCTAGCAGCACGGATGCCAATTCATAAACTGAATAGTAGATTTGAAGTACTATTCAGTTTATGAAACGCATTCTGGTCATATTAATATTGGTATTGGGTACAGTTGCATGGGACAAACCCTCAACAGGCCCTCAGAAACTTGCGTTGATCATAGCTATTGGCGATTATTCCCCCGCAACGGGCTGGAAATCGATCAGTTCTCAGAATGACATCAAATACATCAAGTCTGCATTGATGGATCAAGGTTTCGAAGCGCCTAATATTGATACCATTACCAACGCCGCGGCTACACGAGTGGGTGTAATAGCTGCCATAGATCGACTTATTGCAAAGGCTAAACCCGGTGATATCATCGTTTTTCACTATTCAGGTCATGGTCAACAGCTCTTCGACGACAATGGCGACGAAGCAGATGGCTATGACGAAGCCATAGTTCCCTACGATGCGAACATGCGCTATAGTCCGGGCGTGTATACCGGCCAGAACCATATTCGAGACGATGAGTTAGGGGCAAAGTTCAAGCAATTAAAAAATAAGATAGGTGTAAACGGTAGTTTGTTGGTGTTGCTGGATGCTTGTCATTCGGGTACTGCTACTCGTGGTCAAGAGATGGCCATTACGCGCGGTGCCGATATCAAATGTGAGCCCGCAAATTATCATCCTGCATTGCAAGCACCGAATAAAGAAGGTGTATTCGACGATGCAGGTTTACTCAACAACATGGTGGTGATCAGCGCTGCTAGTGCCGATCAATTGAACTATGAAACCAAGGACGCCGAAAACAACGGTGTGGGCTCATTGAGTTACGCATTTAGCAGAGCCATTTCTCAAATCAAGGGTCCGGTCAACTACAAAATTCTTTTTGAAAAAATTAAGACGGATATTCAAAACTGGAAGCCGTTTCAATCTCCTCAAATTGAAGGCAATACCTCTTTGGCTGTAATGGGCGGAAAGACCATAGCGAGTCCCGACATTATTCGAATAACTCGTTGGAATGCCGATCAAACCATTGAAATTCCAAGAGGTACCCTACATGGAATCATCAAGGCCTCTAGTTTCTCATTGTACCCAATTGATGTTACCGATTTTAAAAATACTACGCCTATTGCAAAGGGAACTATTCTACATACTGCCTTGAGTTTTAGTGTAGGTAGTATTGAAGGGACTGTTCCTGATAAGTCGAAAGCTTATAACGTAGTGTTTGATTCGAAGAGTTTTGGTGATATGGCAGTTTCTGTGAAATTGGGCGAGGATCTTGCTCAATCGGCGGAAGTAATTCGAAACAAACTGGCCGCCTTGCCTTATATTAGTTTGAATCAGTCGTCTGCCGACATTGCTATTAATACGTTCATTGATCCGACTACACAACAAAAGCAATGGCAGGTATTGGCAGTGAACGACAGTGTTTTGTGGAAGAAAGATTGGAATTCAGGAGGACTTTCCGAAGTAGATGCCGATGCTATTAAAGAACAGGTTAAGCAGTATGCAAGAGCGCAGTATTTGCGGTCCATTTATACTTCGATGGATGCTGTATTTCCTTACGTGGCTGTTGACATTATTCCAGGTATTATTAAAACGGTGAACGGAGTTGATACCTTGATTGTACAGAAAACCATTGATCAACAAAAAAATGCAAAGGGAGATGTTCAGTTCTTGGAGGCCAACGATGAACAAGAAAAGAATGAAGGATTTGTGATCCGGATTCGTAACATGCAAGATTATGCGATCTATTTGAGTGTATTGGATATTATGCCCGACAATGCAGTAGCAGTGGTAATCCCTGATCCCAATGATATGAACAGCACCGCAGATGATTATAAGATCGCTGCACAGAAAACCTTTACTACGCGGCCAATAAAACTATATCCACCTTATGGTAAGGATTTTATGAAAATCCTGATTACGCGCACGGCCATGGATTTGAGTGGTATTCAACAAACCCGCACCCGTGGCGCGCAACCGGATCATTTTTCAAATTCATTTGAACAGTTTTACAATGATACTTTTAAGGACGAGCAGTCAGTTAGAACCCGTGGTCCAAAAGTAGCGCCTGTTCGAGTGGAAGAGATCAAGATTGTTCCGTTTACATATTTGATACAAAAGCGAGGATAGGCTAATTAGTTAAATAGATGATGTGATAGTTTGTGAATTTGAGTCTTTGTTGAACTTATTATAGCAATAAGAGCTTGTGTTGAAGATCTACTAATTCACAAATCAACACATTAGCCAATTAACTTGACTCTTACTTTCATTTCAGTTTTCTCCGCCATTTTACTCATGTCTCCGCCTTGGGGTCCACCAAATCCACCACCGGGAGGAGGCCCACCAAAGTCGCCGTCACCGCCGCCACCTGGGGGAGGTCCGCCACGAAAATTATCATCTTGCGGCATCGAGATTCCATTGATCACAATGTTTAATGTTAAGATATCCATCTTAGCCCTGATTTCATTTGGCAATGCTGCATAGGGGATGGCTAGTTCGTAAACAAGGTTGTTTTTTTCATCCCAGTCGATGGCTACTTTTACCGGGCAATTGCCTTTTACCGATTGATTGCCATTCCATTCTTTCTTGAAACCACTTAAGTTGTAGTTCACGAGCTTAAGCTTACTTTGTAGTTGTGCTGTTTTCTCGTCGGGCTTTTGTTGTGTTTTGTTGAGAGGAGTTCGCTCTGTTTGTGCCATCGGGCCTTGTGGTAAGGGAAACAGTACGCCAATTGCATTAAGTCCTTTTGATTCGGTATCGAGCCATACTTCCATACCTCCATCTAGAATGCGCATCTCTTGCGCTTTGTCGAGACTTTTTACAAATACATACACATTGTTTTCATCACTGGCAATACTATATACACATTTTAGTTTTTTGTCGTACTGCAAATCGGTTGTTCCCCATTCTTGAATGGATCCGTCAATTTGAGCGGAGAGGTGTTTTGCGGGGAGGACGGAGCTATTGCTTGCTTGTTTGGAACCTCCACATGCTGCGAGAAGGATAGTTCCGAAAATGATCATGCGCCTTTTCATGTTTTTTCAGTTTTTCGGAAAATTAGTGTGCGATTCTGCTAATGAAATTTTAAAGGAAGCTGAAGCGGGCAAAACAGATAATTAATAATTAAGAATTAATGATTAATAATTAATAATGGAACAGCCGAAGTACAGGAACGAGGATAAGAGGAGACGAGGAACGAGGATGAGGAGGCTGGTTTTGCGCAGCAAAAGCAGTCCCGCAGGCGAAGCCGTTGCGGGAAACGAGGAAATACAGAGAAAGAGCAGGAAGATGAACAGGGGGAATACAGGAGGGAGAATGATAGGAAGCGAAGAAAGGAAGAGAAAGAACAGGAAGAGGAACAGGGGGGATGCAGTTACGCGGAGCCAGACTATCGATCCTGTAAATCCAGATCGAAGTTAGGTTGATTGAATATTGGATTCCAATCTGTGGGAATCTGTTTTAATCTGCAAAATCTGTGGTCAAAAAATTCCTAAAGCCTAAAGCCTAAAACCCAATGAATTCCTACAATTTCAACCACTCCAAAAACTCCGTCGCCTTGTTCTTACTCACAATAATATCGTATTTCCCTTCGATAGAGACTTCTACGGTGAGTTTGCGCGCGAAGAATTGGCTGACTTCTTTGATGGCGGCTTTGTTGATAAGGAATTGTCGGTTGGCACGATAGAATTGGTTCTCCTCGGTCATGGCTTCCAGCTCTTCCAAAGTAAAGTTGATGGAGTATCGTTTATTATCAAAAGTTACTACTTGTGTGGTTTTATAGTCGATGAAGAAGAGTGCTACATCTTCAATTTTAATGGGAATAATTTTGTCTTTAAAATTCACCAACAAATTGCTTTCTTTCTTTTTAGCAGATTTCGATTGGATGGCTTCGAGTACTGCTTCTAAATTAAGGCTATTGGAAGTGTTTTTTGAGAAATTGGATTTCAGTTGTTTGTATCGGTCTAATGCTTCTTGAATGTCTTTTTTCTCAAAGGGTTTGAGGATATAGTCAATGCCATTATTCTTAAAGGCCTCTAAGGCATATTCATTGAATGCAGTGCAGAAAACAATTGGCGCTGCAATTTTTGTTTCTTTATAGATATTGAAACTGTGTCCATCTCCCAAATGGATATCGCTAAATATTAGATCGGGTGTGGAATTGGAGTTAAAATAAGAAACTGATTCTGACACACTAGACAGTACCGCTTCAATAACGATACCCGGGTCAATAGCTTTAATATAATCGCAGAGTGTTTCAGCTGCTAATGCTTCGTCTTCAATAATAACTACTTTCATTGTTTACAAACATTGATGTGTACACTGAATTCTTGAGGAGATTTCTTAATGACAATATCAGGTTTGCCTTGAAGGCGATAGCGTTCAGATAAATTGTTTAAACCTACCCCACCTGATTTTTGCTCCAAACTGGGTTTTAATTGTAGGTTGTTTGATACGCTGATGCTGGTTTCTGCAATATTAGCTTCTATTTTTATGGTAAGTGGACTGGCAAGTGTTAAAATATTGTGTTTTATTGCATTTTCTGCTAACAGCTGTAAGGAGTAGATGGGTACTAAACCCTGTTCTTGAATTGATTCAGGGATCTCAATTCTATAATGAAGTGCTTCACCAAAACGCACTTTCTGCATTTCCAAGTAATTGGTAGTTAAATCAAGTTCTTCCGAAAGGGGAACCATTACATTTTTGGTGGTGTTGACACTGTGTCGCAGAAATGCGGTGAGTTTGTTGAGATAGGTTTCCGCTTTATCCGGGCTTTTAATAATTAGCGCTTTCAATGTTGTAAGTGCATTGAAAAGGAAATGAGGTTGTAGTTGTTGTAACAGCAACGTATGCTTTGCTTCTAGATTGGCAAATTTTAGTTGATCGTTTTCTTGTTGAATGGCGTTGCGTTCTGTTTGGAGTAATAGTACTTCAATTAGAATAAGTACGATAAGATTTATTGATTCTGATTGTACAAACGGAAAGATGAAAAGATTGCGAGGACTTCTTAATCGAATGGCCTCTGCTGCTGCAGGAAGTGGGGGCGGTGCAAACAGTAATTTTATTAATTGGAACATTATCAGCGTCACAAGAACGGCTAGAAGTGCACTCGTGAAGTACCTGAGTTTGTTTTTCTTGAGTACTGCAGCATGTTCACTGAACTTTAGAATCAATATATTGGTTGACCATAGTAGTGCTGTCATGAGAAAGAGAATAGTGAAACTCATCACTATCATATACAAATGACCATTTGGTTGATTGTTAAAAGGTTGCCTAAAGAAAGAAGGCATGGAACCAAACAAGGCAAACAAAGGCGTTGTTAGCAATGCCAATCGAATGAGTCTTTTGTATGGAATTTCTTTTGTGCTCATGAATGAGAAAACTTGATACGGGGCAAAGTTACCCATTAATCATATTTTCGGGTGTACCGTGGTCCGATCCAGATGTCTTTCATTGTTAAACCAATCACAAATTGGGTATAATTTTCTCTGATTTGACCAAGGTTTCTGTTGCCTCTTGTGCCGAACTCCATACCTCCATAAATATTGGTTCCGCGTGTTACCGTAATGCCACCTCCAAAAGAGAAGGAATAGTCCCAGATTTTATTGTTGTCTAAATTGATATAACTGTTTTGTACGGTGGAACCCATGCTGAGGTAATATTTCTCTATCATTCCATTAAAAGACTTTGCATACTTAGAATACTCGATCCCGCTTGATATCCTGAAACTGGGTCCGGTGGTATAATTACTGGTACTACTTAAACTTTGGGTTGGCCAATTGTAATAGTTTCCATCCAATGAAAGCGCTAATTTCTTTTTATACGTTGCGCTATAACCCAAGCCATAGGATATCGGAAGTTTAAAGCCTTTGTTGTCTTCTTGAGTGGTAGTTAATGCTGTGGTGCTCGTTCCTTCGTAGTATTCAGTAGTAAGTATACCTTTCAATTTGGTGGCTACTTGAGCGGTAGCACCCACACGATGTTGCCATTTTTTGGTATCGGATGAATAGTACTGTAGTCCAAGTAAGGCATTGGCTCCATTGTAGAAATCGTATTCCTTTTTTGTGATCGAGTAACTCAAGTCGGTTCCGGTATAGGTAGTATTCTTATAAAAGTTTCCAAATAAGAAACCGCCTGTAATGCCTGCAGAGAAATGTTTTCCGAACTCTCTTGCATATGAGCCAAACAATTGATGGATACCTCCATCACCTTCAATTGTTTTAACGTATGTGCCATCTCCATCAGCAATTTTGCCATACGCATAGTATTGATAATTTACCGAGCTATATGGTTTTAAGCCAAATGAAACAGCCGATTTCTTGTCTAGTTTAAATGCAAAGGAAATTCGTTTTACAACAAAGTCTTTGTTTTTTCCGAGTGTTGTGTCAAAATCAGGATACTTGTAGGTGCTGGTTCTTCCGCGGAAAGTGATGTCGAAATTCATTGTTTTGAAGGGCAGAGCTGTAAGTGAAGCGGGATTTGAAAAGTTCAAAGCGCCGGCATCTCTTCTTCCTAAAGATGCATTTCCGCTGGAGAAATAGCGTCCAAAATCTTTTGTGTCTACATCTCCAATTCCAAGTACTGAATAGGGCGAAGTAGTGTTCTGCGAATGGCCTGTACTGACTGCGAAAAGGAGACCAATTATTGCGATGAATCTTATTTTAGTTGAGTACTTAAAGTCCGAGCACATAGAGTTTTAGTTTTATTCCGGATGAGGAAATGATTTGATCATTAATGATCAGTCGTTTACTGGCTTGGTCACCTGAACTTTCAGACGATCCCAGGAATAGTGCTTTGGTGCTGAATACACCCTCACTTAGTACGGTATTGATATACGATGTGATGTCGAAAGTGTAGGTTGGTTCAGCACCGTTGAGTTTGTCAACAGTTAAGTTTCCTGTTTGTAGACTTCCGTCACTGTTTTGGAGGTTGGATGAAAATAAGTTGTCGCTATTGCTGATGGCAACTACTAAAGAGTCGGGCAACGAATAAGGATATTGAAAAGTGCCCGGTGCAGGATGTATCTGCAATTCTGCCTTTAATATACGGATATATGGGTGAGCCTCTTTCAATGAAACCAGATTCGGGAAAGTGATTTTCGCATAACTAGGCATGTTATTACTGATATAGGCTCTGTTGTTCATTTGAGCACTTTCGTAAATTTCACGCTTGTACTGACGAAATATTTTGAAAGGAGTATTGGTTTTATTGTATACAATATTGTTGTATTGTTTTTCTGATCGGAAGCGGAAATTCAAGTATTTGCTTGTTGTTTGCGTAGTGCGCAAGCGGTAGTATAAACGGATGAGTACAGTGCTATCATCGCTGTTGAAATAGTACAGTGCATTATTGCTCATGCTATCTGATCGTATCACAACACCGGGGAAATAGGCTCTGAAATTTTCTTGATTGCTAAAAATGGTGTTTTGTTCTTTCATTTTCTTGAGCCAATCAATTCCAAGTTCGTCTGCTAATCGAATGGTTACTTCTTTTTTACGAGTTGGTTTTACATACGTGGTGGTACTGCCTAGTTCGTCTATCTCATACGGGAAGGCCATGGGGTAGTAGAAGGTATTATTGGTAGTGTCTTCGTTGTCTATTTTTTGAATAACACGATGTACACTTAATTTAAAGGGGAGTGTAGTATCACCATAATAGTTGCCTGTTGGCTTCAATACCATTACGATAGAGTCGAATTCTATGTTTTGACCGGGCAAAGGGTTTTCAGCCGGAATAACGATCTCGGCGTATGAGCTGGCCGTTATTTTGGCGAAGTTGGTATCATTGTGCGTACCCACCATAAATGTGCTGTTGCCGGAAGTTTTGAAGCTGTCAAGTTTGAAAGTAGAAAGGGCTATTTGGGTGTTTTCCAAATAGGTAATGTTTGGATCAGCATCGGCCGATTCATTTTGAAATACTACATCTACTTTGTCGCAAGCTTCCAACGCTGTTACTGCAACAAATGATGTTACTAAAAGTATGGTTCGAATGTTCATGTAGTTGGGATTTTTTAGAAAGCTGTATTGCCGCAGGTACTACTGTTATGAAACCCCGCAATACAGCTTTACTCACTCTAACTTTAAATCTAACTTATGACACCCTTTTAATTGTCTTTGGTATTTACTTCATCGTCGGGATGGAAGAGGAACATGTCATCGTAACGATAGGTACTGTTTGAGCCGGTAAGCACATATCCTACACCGTTCCAAACAAAGGATACAGCACCTTCTCTTGAACTGCCTTCAAAGGCGGTTTTTTCTTTCCATAGATCGGTGGTGATGTCGTATTCCCAAGTGGAAGAAATGATACCGTTTCTTGTTCCTGTTGTTAAATAAGCTTTGCTGCCGATCACAAAAATTACGGCATTGCTTCTTTTGATGTATTCGCTATAATCGTCGTCGAAAGAAGAATCGGTGGCATCGGAGATGCTACGTTTTTGCGTCCAAGAATTGGAACTTGGGTTATAGCTCCAGAAATCGGCCAGATAGCTACCATTGTTCACACCTGTTACCACGTATGCATTGTTGTTGTAGGTAAAAGCCACTGCATCCATTCTTTTCGACCCTGCTAAGCTGGCTCTTTGGATCCATTCATCAGAAAGTGGGTCGTACATCCAAAGATCTTTTAAGTAAGAACCGTCGTAGCCACCGCAAACATAGCCTTTGTCGTTGAGCACAAAAGTTGTGGCTCCGATTCTTGCCGTTCCAAGAAAATCATTTTTTTGGGTCCATGCATTTGTGGTAGGATTGTATTCCCAGAAATCTTTTAGTTTATTATCATCGCCATCGTAGCCACCACCTACATAGCCTTTGCCGTTTGCACCGAAGGCGAAAGCTGAATTGCGTGCAGTACCGGGAAAGTCAGCAACACGCGTCCAAGTACCGGTGGCGCCATCGAATTTCCAAAAGTCTTGTAAACGTTTTGTGCCATCGTAGCCACCGCCTACATAGGTAACGGTGCCAATAGTGAAGCTAACGGCTTCTGTTCTTCCTACGCCTTCAAATTCGAAAGAGCGTACCCAATTTCCTACAAGAGTAGAATCGGAGCTGGTGTTTTTCACACAAGAGCTGAAGCTGAATGCGATAAAAGCGGAAGCGATGGTAAGTTTTCCTAGTTTCGATACAGTGGAAAAAAATGTAGTCATAATTGTCATATTTACATTTAAAGTGTTGAATCGGCTGCAATCTGTATTGAAATGGTAAAAAAGAATTGTTAAGACGTCTGAAGAGGACAAAACGGGGGTTGAAGCGGAAGGGAGGGATAGTTAATAATTAATAATTAAGAATTAATAATTAATAATGGAACAGCCGTGGTAGTTAAGAGTTAATAAGTAATAATTAATAATGAAACAGCCGGGGTAATTAAGAGTTAATAATTAATAATTAATAATGAAACAGCCGGCAGTCAGGTTGATTAAATTTTAGCCTCGAGAGGCGACAGCCGATTCGGGAAGTGAGGAAAGATAGAAAAGAAGAAGAGGAGGAGCAGTGGGACCTGAAACCCACAGTGGCTGCTAACGCTGCGTTTCCGCTGCGACCGTTGCGAGGTTCCTGAGCGACCAGTTGAGCGAAGCGAAAATGGGAGTCGAAGGACCGCCGCGGTGAAAAGAAAGATCGAAAGTCGGGAAGATGGAAAAGGGGATGAAGGCTCTCTGCGAAACCTTCGCGCTCTCAGCGGCCTTAGCGGTGAAAAATAGACTGACCTCCAACTACTAAAAAATTTGTTCCAAAAAAATACCACCGGTAATTTCCCGATGGCATTTCTCTAAACCTTAAACCTAAACTGAAAACCAATAAAATTTAAATTGTAGACCGAGTAAGTTTGATAGTATATACGATCTATCTATAAGAAGGGTTGGAAGCGTTAATTGCTGCAAGGGCTTTAGTTTATTAGCAAAACATTTACATATAAAAGCCGGTGTTTATAGGAGGCTTATAAAGTGCTGCGGGTTCTGTATCTTTGCAGCAAACGGAAACACATGTCATTAGAAATCAATGAGTTACTGACGGTGAGTTTCACCTTATTTGCTGTAATTGATATTATTGGGTCTGTTCCGGTTCTGGTTGGTTTGAAGGAGAAGATTGGAGGTATTAATGAAGTGAAAGCAACCTTGATCTCGGGTGGATTGATGATCTTGTTTTTGTTTGTGGGTGAGAAGTTCTTGAACATTTTAGGAGTTGACAAGCGCAGCTTTGCAGTGGGTGGTTCCATTGTGATCTTCATTTTAGGATTGGAGATGGTATTAGGACTAGAGTTTTTTAAGAGTGAGAAAGATGCCAAAGCGAGTACGGTAGTTCCCATTGCCTTTCCGTTGATAGCTGGATCAGGAACTTTGACTACGATTATGTCGCTCAAAGCGAACTATGAAAATCAGGTGGTGTTGTTGGCAATTTTGTTCAATTTGATCATTGTGTTCGTTGTTTTAAAGAGTTTGAATTTTATTCAGAAATTATTGGGTCCGGCGGGCATGATAGCGATTCGTAAATTTTTTGGGGTGGTGTTGTTGGCGATTGCTGTGAAGATTTTTGCGAGCAATGTGCATGGGTTGATTAAGTAGATATATAGTTATAAGGCCTCGTAGTACAATGGATAGTATAAGAGTTTCCGAAGCTCCAGATTCAGGTTCGATTCCTGACGAGGCTACTACTTCACTTTTTTATTTCGTAGTACAATGGATAGTATAATCTCGTTTAAAACGAGACGAAGCTCCAGATTCAGGTTCGATTCCTGACGAGGCTACTAGTTTTTTAACAATGAAAGATTTGTGCGTTGCACTGTATTTGCCCAAAGCCTAAAGCCTAACGCCTT
>NZ_JBOBEW010000014.1:0-7311 GCF_050589245.1 Endoryza foliicola
CGGTTTGGCATCAACATCCCGAACGGAGGGCTGCTTCTAACTCAAAGAACTACCCTAAAGCTACACTGCTTTTTTGACATTTGCTAACACTTTTAATCCCTGATTTATACTTATCTTAGACTCCTTCCTGTTACTTGGTTACCAACCATCACAGGAACCCTTAAACCTTACATATACATTTTTCAACATGCGATCTTCCTACGAAGTACTTCCCCTTTTTGAAGAGTTTATCTCGGATACTCGAAAAGGTAAACGCCGCAAAGCCAATGGTGCCCCCTTGAGTATTGGAACCGCAAAGAACTACGAGACTGTTTTAAGGCTATTACAGGCCTATGAAGAGGCTGCTAGCTCAAAACTAACTGTTCGGGTCTGGAAGGGCTTTAATAAGCGCTTAGAACAGAAAGAATCGGCCTATTGGAAACGGTTCTTCAAGCGCTTCAGTGAATTTGTGTACAAGAGGGGTGGCTTTGACAACTACTTGGGTATGGTCATTAAGACCCTCAAAACCTTTTTCAAGTACCTCAAAAAAGAGAAACACCTTCCCATAGGCGATTTTATCAGCCAACTCTATGTTTTCAAAGAAGACATTCCGGTAATTGCCTTGAGTCCGGATCGTGTGAGGTACTTGATATATGATACTGATCTACGAGCTCAGCTCAATGCGGTTCAGTTGAAGGCTTTGGACATCTTCATTTTCGGATGTGCGGTAGGATTGCGGTTTTCAGATTTGGTGCGGGTGACCTCGAAAGACATTAAAAAAATGGAGGGAGCTTGGTACCTGTCAACTGTTAGCAAGAAGACCAAAACCGCAAGCTTGGTTCGGTTACCCGATTATGCCATAGACATTGTGAAGAAGTACCAAGGGCGCTCCAAACGCATTGTAAAATTGTTTAGGGCAGGCAATCTACATGCTTTCAATACAGCTTTACGATCTATCGGCGAGGTTGCGGGTTGGACTGAGGTGTTGGGAAAGCAGCGAACCCGCAACGGCAAGACATTAAATGTTACTGCCGCTAGTCAAACCCGGTTTTGTGATCTAATGAGTTCTCACTTGATGCGGAGATCAGCCATAACCACCATGCTGCTTGCCGGGATGCCGGAACACTTGGTTCGCAAAATATCAGGGCATGCCACCAACAGCCCTTCGTTCTACCGATATGTTAACTATACACAACCTTTTTTAGATCAAGCCATTGAAAAAATGCACGACTTGCTGAAAAAGCAGTAACCAATACTCTGGAAACAATCATCAGCCAGACTTTAAAATGTCAAAAAAGCAGTGTAGCTTTAGGGTAGTTCTTTGAGTTAGATGTAGCCCTCCGTTCGGGATGTTGATGCCCAATCGCTCCTATACCGCTGGAAACCAGTTTAGGTATGGGTTTAATGGGCAGGAGAAGGATACAGAACTTAATGAAAATATTACAACAGCACTTTTCTGGGAGTATGATTCTAGAACAGGACGCAGATGGAACTTAGATCCAAAGCCAATTGAATCAATAAGTCCATATGCAACAAATAATAATAATCCTATTGTAAGCTCAGATCCAGAAGGGGATTTTCCATTCATTCCATTTATCGTAGGATTTGTTGCAGATGTTGTTACTCAATTTGTGGTCAATAGGTTAAGCGGAGACTCATTTGAGGAAGCTTTTAAAAAAATAAACTATAAACAAGCTTTTATATCAGGTGTAGCAGCACAGTTATCAGGAGGAATGTCATTACTTACTAAAGCTGCATCACCGGTAACAAAGCTGATTTTGAAAGAGGCAGGAGAGGTCATTATAAGCACAGTGGAAAGCATTTCTAAGCAATATACTGCAGATGACAATGGGGATGGTAAGATGGACGGTTGGGACGCTGTGAGTATAGATAAGGTTGCTATTGATGTGGCTGCAGATAAAATTGGTGGTGCAATAGGTGATAAATTGATGAAAAAGGTAGATGATCAAATTGAAACTCTAGCGAAAGTGAGCGAAGACCTTAAAAAAACTGGAAAAAAAATGGAAACCTCAAACCAAACAATAAAAGGAAGAAAAGGGAATTCCAAATCTTACAAAACTCACCCTAAGCTTGTTCAAAAGACAGTGGATCTATCTAAGTCATATGGGAAGAAGGCTAACAGTCTTAAAGTGTTGTCAACCTCTACAAAAAAAGCAACGTCAAATACAGTGCAAGAAGGAGCAAATCAGGGTCGAGTTTATTCAAAAAAGTGGGTTGATGAATTTGGTAAATATTATCCATATTTTGAAAGTTTCCCCGGACCAAGTGGAAGTAAAATACCTAACCCATTTTATAAAAAGAGTTGAAACGTTTCAATAAATGAAAAAACATAAAAATGAAAATGTATTTAATTTTTGCGGCTTCCTTTTTGGCTATATTTATAATCCAATATAAAAAGGAAATAGAAATTGAAGAATTATTTTCAAGAGGCGTTACCGAAAAAGTACGTATCATATATAAAACTGACAATTGCCTCAGCTCAACAAGAAATCGCAACAGGATAAAAGTCGAAAATAACAAGCAAGTTGTATTTTCCATACCTATTACATACGATGATTGTCTTAAATTAAAAATCAACGATTCTGTTTTGATAAGGTATCTCGATGGATATGACAGCGCAATTCGTGTTTTTGACTACAATACTCCGCATAGATACAAAGATTATTTTCATTATATTTTTCTAGCTATTAGTGTTGTATCGATCATTGTATTTATATTTAAGATACTTAGGTAGACTAAATCGCAGTGTTTGACGAAAGTCGAATTTTAATTATCATGAAATACAAAGGCATTTTTATAGTTATTTGAGTTGACAATACTTTGCGCTTTAGTGTAGTTCTTTGAGTTAGATGTAGCCCTCCGTTCGGGATGTTGATGCCCAATCGCTCCTATACCGCCGGAAGCCAGTTTAGGTATGGGTTTAATGGAATGGAGAAGGATGCCAGCCATCTAGTTACGTTTTATAGAATTTATGATCCAAGAACGGGAAGATGGCTAAGTGTTGATCCTAAAGCACAGGATCTAGCTGATGAAAGTCCATATGGTTTTTCGAACAATATGCCAACACTTGGCAATGATCCCAAAGGAGATATTTGTATTCCTTGTTTGGTAGCCAAATATGGAGCAAACTTTGCGGTTAATGTTGGCACACAAATGTTAACAGCATATCTTTTTGACGATAAGGTCAAAGATTGGGGAAGTGCATGGGAGGCTGTCGATCTTTGGGATGCAACTTGGGAAAGTGGGGTTGACATGGTAGGAAATGAAAAAGTACAAATGATTTTTAATGGAATCAAGGGTATGTTTGATTACGTTGCAAAGGTTGGACTTTCGAAAGTTGATGGAAAGCAACTTATGATTTCAGGTGGCATTGGAATACTTGAGCCGATTGTAGGAAAGGCAATAGCAACTACAGGCGTCAAGGGTGTAAAAAAGGGACTCGAAAAACTTGGTCTAAAGGTTGAAGATATAAAAAGTGTTTTGTTTAAGGTGGGTGTTGATGGTAAAGCACTGTCAGAGATGTTTCCTTCTTTAAAAAGAGTAAATGGAAGCCCTTGTGGTTGCTTAACCGTAGAAACTAAAATATTGACAAAAGGAGGCTTTAAAAGAATAAGTGAGATAAAAATTGGAGATTCAGTTTTGTCTTTCAACGATAGTTTAAAAAAGTTTGCATATAACAAAGTAACAAAGGTCTACAATTATCCTACTGATACTTTATATAGCATTGCTACAAAGTTTGATAAAATTCAAGCTACTTACGACCACCCATTTTTGACATTACGTGGTTGGATAAAAGCATGTGATTTAAAAATAAATGATAAGATATTTACGAAAGGAAGGGTTTTTGTTCCTCTAACTCAAATAAAGAAAAGTTATAGTCCTCAAGTAGTATATAATTTCGAGGTTGAAAATTACCATTCCTATGTTGTAAGTGGTACAGGGTATGTAACACACAATTCATCTGTTAGTCCTTGCGATTTTTTAAATCCCTCTGGATTTTATAAAATAGTCCGAAAAGACGGAAAGTTTTATATTGGTAAAGGTGGAGAGGGAAGAGCAAACATATCATTGAAGGAAAGAGCGGGTACACAAGGCGGAGTAATGCAATGGTTTGAAGTAGACAGTGAACGTAAAGCTTATATATTTGAGTATTTCGCCATGAGGGATGCTGGAAATATTAAAGGTGGGAAGCTATTAAATGCACGAAACTCTCCTGGACAAAAGTACTTCGAAGATATCACGGATGAGGCTGAGAAAAGGGCTCTTGAAGCTGAATATCAGACTATATTGAATTCGGGTCCAACAAGTACAGGAAGTAAATGATAATCTATGAATAAGGAAATAGTTACTGAAATCGAAAAGAAAGGGTTTAAACATCGTATGTTTGAAAATACGTTGTATTTGAATTTTAGCTCCGATAGACTTGATGAAAATCGGGAGTTTTATATTAGTTACGGACTAAAGAACATTGAGCTAAATGATATTCGTGGATTTAAGGAATGTGATTTAAAATGTTTAAAAGATTTATATGTGGAAGGATTACATATTGTTGCTAGAATCGATGATTTTTCTGAATTGAAGTCTCATAGAGAGTTAAAATATCTGAGTTTCGATAATAGCCCAACCGAGGAATTCGACCTAATGCTTTTCCCGAATCTCGAAGAGCTTAAATTGGATTGGACTCGATCTATTAAAAATTTATACTCACATAAGAACATAAAGTATCTGTGGCTGTTTAAATATAAGACAAAAACAAAGGACTTACAAGAGATTTCTAATATGACACAACTCGAAGCATTGAAAATTGGACAAAGTAGTATTGTAAGTCTTTCTGGTTTAGCATCCTTAAAAAAGCTAAGATGGTTGTCTCTTCCATACAATCTCAGCTTAAGTAACTTCGAATCAACCGATAAAGTGATGGAAAATTTAATTTGTTTACATATCGAACGATGCGTAAAGCTTACAATTGAAAATTTACCGGTTATGCCAAATCTTAAGGAGCTTTTTTATATCAATAACGGTAAAGTAGCTTCTTTAAAACTTTTACTTTCTAAAACACCCAATCTAGAAATTCTTGATCTACAACAATCAGTAGTGGAAGAGCAAGATGTTAGCTACTTATTGTCACTGCCAAAGTTGAAACGAATTTATTACCCTGAAAAAAAATGGCATAAGTATAGTAGCGAAGACTTGAATGAAAGGATTTCAAGAAAGTAGAATTCGAGAAATTGCACAATTCATTTTATTATTTAGGAATCTGTTCTACGTACTTAAATTTTCAGATACTGGTATTCAAATTCTAATTCAACAAGGAGTCACTATTCGAAAAGAAACAAGCGAATCAATGGGAAGTGAATACCTCGATCAAGAAATAGAGCTAATAAATAATAATATTAAAGATGGTGCCGTTAAAATTGAATATCAATTCGATTAGAATTATCTTTTAAAATCCACTATAAATGAAATCCCGCCATAAATTATGAATATGCCGCCAAGTATTATTATCACGTATTTACGCGAAATCATACTTGGTAAATCACTTTTTTTTATTGAGATACCAAGAATCAATGTAAGCCCTCCTAATAAGATAAAGGCTAAATCGTATTTAATTTCCTCGCTCATTATTTCTTTTTTGTTTCAATTTTAATATCCAAGTTATTTGATTCCTGTACTTCTTTTTTGCAATTATCAAAGTATCCATCTTTAATAAACCCAATTCCTTTTCCCAAATAGGTATCTAATGACTCCTTGAAAAGGTCACGATCTTTCAAGGGTAATTTAGCTATCCCTTTGCCTACTACGAGCCCACCAACAAAAAAAGCGAATTTTTTGCTTGCGTCTGCTTTTTTACCATCAACAAGATCCCCGAGTATGCCTATTCCGTCGCCAAGCGTCCCAACTCCCTTTCCAATTCCTATTAAAATTAAGCCAGGCTCTTGAGCTCCAGGCAAAGCGGATGTTCCATAACCTAACGCTTCAATTGATGTACCCGTGACGTTAACTACGGAACTAAAGCCTCTGATAGCATCAGCATACACTTCTTTCATACTTATTGCTGAATTTTTATAAGTAATATTTATATTTTCACTTCCGTCATCATTAGTAGTTATGTTAAATGTGAGAATTCCAGTTTTAGGCCTTATAGGAGCAGAATAAGGGTTCCTTGGATTACCTGTTCCTTTTCTATATTCTTCAAACCCAGACGAGAATTTAGCATTAGTTGAATTGAATTTGGTACCTTCTAAAGTATATGTTGTTTCTGAGTTTAAGCCAAGTCGAAGAGAATTATAGAGTTTGTTAACATTAATAAAGTCAAACTTTACTAATTTACTTTTTGTAACATTCCCATTTGCATCAAACCAATTAATCATTATTTTTTGCTCCTCACCATCTAGATCAATTGCCGCAATTGGTATATTGCCAGCAAACTGATAAGGTGTGTACCAAGGAAAACTTTTCGTTAATGGGTCAACACTCAAAAACTTCCCAATTCTCGGATCATAAATCCGCATTCCGTAGTCTTGTTGATTTCCGGTTCCTTTTACATCATTATCATTCTCCTTCCCATTAAACCCATACCTAAACTGGCTTCCGGCGGTAAAAGAGCGATTGGGCATCAACATCCCGAACGGAGGGCTACATCTAACTCAAAGAACTACCCTAAAGCTACACTGCTTTTTTGACATTTTAAAGTCTGGGTGATGATTGTTTCCAGAGTATTGGCTATTGCTTTTTGAGCAAGTCGTGCATTTTTTCAATGGCTTGATCTAAAAAAGGCTGTGTATAGTTAACATACCTGTAGAACGAAGGGCTATTGGTGGCATGCCCTGATATTTTGCGAACCAAGTGTTCCGGCATACCCGCAAGCAGCATGGTGGTAATCGCCGATCGTCGCATTAAGTGCGAACTCATTAGATCACAAAACCGGGTTTGACTAGCGGCAGTAACATTTAGTGTCTTACCATTACGGGTTCGCTGCTTTCCCAACACCTCAGTCCAGCCCGCAACTTCACCAATAGACCGTAAAGCAGTATTGAAGGCATGTAGATTGCCTGCCCTAAACAATTTCACAATTCGTTTGGAACGCCCTTGGTACTTCTTCACAATGTCTATGGCATAATCGGGTAACCGAACCAAGCTTGCGGTTTTGGTCTTCTTGCTAACTGTTGACAGGTACCAAGCTCCCTCCATTTTTTTAATGTCTTTCGAGGTCACCCGCACTAAATCTGAAAACCGCAATCCTACAGCACATCCAAAAATGAAGATGTCCAAAGCCTTCAACTGAACCGCATTGAGCTGAGCTCGTAGATC
>NZ_JBOBEW010000015.1:0-4748 GCF_050589245.1 Endoryza foliicola
GTGAATGGCAGCCTGTAAATGCTACAGGTGAAAATGTAGCTGTTGGGTCTAAGGAAACAAGTGATTATCGTTGGGTGGGTTTCGGGTTGGATGGAAAAGGCGCAGAAGGTACCGTTGCAAGTGCAATTTTACGGCATGGAACCTCTACTTATAAATTTAATTCTAGTTTTGACCAAAAAACACGTAGGGGGACTGGCTCACTCGCCATAAGCGATGGTAAAGGCAACAGCTTGAATATTCGTATTTTTGGAGACAATTCCGCACAATGGTCGCAGTCTTCAAACGGTAAGATAACCGAGACCGCTGTGTATCAAGACAGGTTTTATAAGGGTACGCCGGGCAATATTTCTGATAAAGGTACTTTTGTGGCAAGGGATGTAACCGGATATACAGGATTGGATTTTAGTTTTAAGAGAACAACTAACAATGTTTGGTGTGGCTGGTATCCAGAAGCAATTGAGAGTGTTGGCTTAGGGCCTGTGGAATTCCTCATCGGTGCTGGTGAGTTTAGATTAGCAGGGCGTGGGTTATCTGCTTTGGGACGCGGCTTGTCATATTTTGGACGAAATGCTGCTAAGGGGGGAACGTTTTATAGAGCAATGTCTAACGCAGAATTTGCAGCACTAGAGAGTAGTGGTGGATTAAGCCATATGGCAGGTAAAGAGTTGTTCGTTTCTAATAGTCTGAAGTATTCAAGAGATATGATGCTACGCCACCCTGATAAATATGATGTATTGGTTCAGTTTAATATGAAGCCAGGTGCGATGAATTATTTTAATCAAGTTGGTGTAATGCATAGAACAGCAGCAGGAGCAAGCGGTTGGGCAGGTAGAGGAAATCTATTATGGAAAGCTGAGGGACCTGCGATGAATTTAGGCATACAGTCTAACACACATATGTTTAATCCTTGGATAAGTAGTTTTAAAAAGATACATTAAAATGTTTGATTTTTGGAAATTTTATAAAGGACTGTTAAACAGGACTGATTATTTTGATAACTATTGGGAGCAGTTTCCTGATGGGCAACATTTACAATTTAAAAAAGAAACTCTTTCTTTGCTCAAGGATAATATTGCAAATAAAGATGATAAAGGGTTAGCTAATACCTTGGCCGTTATGTATAATGATGGAGCAGATAATGATTATACAGATATTTTACTGCAACTTTTAGATGAAAAATGGCACACTTCTGAAGAGGATATTATAAGTGTTCTTGAATTGATTAAAGACCCTAAAAGCGTAGACAAATTATATGAAGTTGCTCTTGATGTTCCTGATTACGATGATATGAGAGCCATAGCTAAAAAGTGTATGTGGGCTTTGAGTGCTATTAATACATCTGAGGCTATACAAAAATTGAAGCTATTGGAAAAAGTTGATGACCCAATTATAAAAGAAAATGCAGCATTTGAACTTGAGCAGGTTCTCAAAAAGAATTAACTATTAAAGCAATATTTTCAGGTAAAGGGTAAAGTTGTTCTTGTGGCAATAAACCCTTTGCCTGATTTATTTTACCCTCATTAATAAGTTGGTTGATGTGTTTGCAATTCTCTGTAATATCATCAATCTGCACAATCCAATCAGTAACATACCTTTCTACTGCAATATCTGATAAACCTATTTGAATAGAACGATAGTCTAAAGGTTGTAAAAAAATATCTTTTTCAGGATCCCATTGAATACGAACAGGCGAATTTTTTAGTGTTACTTTCCAAGTTTCATATGATGAATGAATTGCACTATCAAAATGAGATAAACAAGAATTTTCCAAAGCCCATTCAAATCCTGAACGTTTAATTTTTATGGCTAAAATGCATTCTTGATTTTCTTTGGTAGCCCAACCAGAACGATACATCATCCAAAGGAAAGAAGGCTTAATCCAAGTCATTCTTTCCATCTTAAATGGCGGAGATATAAAAGTTTTGTGTTCTACAGCCGACCGAGCAATAAGTTTAGTGAAAGCCTGATAAACTGTAATTGTATCGTTGTTATATACAGCTCTTACTGTTCTTTCATTCACAGTGCAGCAATATTTCTAAGTTTAACGGATTTAATAAAGCCATCCAATACGTGTAGGATATGGCTTTTTTCTGTGCCATCCATTTTATCCAGTTCGGCAAGTCGTTGAAGCATTACAGGGTCTTTAAACAAATCGGCTTTATCTGTTTCCCCCAATAAGTAACCAACCGTAGTATTTAAGTTGTTAGAATTTTTTTTAGCCACCCCCAATACTTGGGGTCATCTTATCCCTTTCATATCTACCAATTACCGAAATAGAAGTATTAAGAAGTTTTGCCAATTCTTCTTGTGTCATCTTTCTTTCATTGCGGAGAGCAGCCATTCTTTTACCGAAAGTCTCCATATTAAAAATTATAAAAGATTCATAAAGCCGTGATTTGACTATACAGTGAAATTTATTTATCATGAACAACTGTTATAAAGATATTATCAATTGTTCGCTCTAGTTCTGTACCAATATCAAATTCCAAAAACGGTATAATTGCCTTATCATAATTTGCAATGGTATTAACTGAATAAATCATGGAATTGTTTGGATTATCCACATATTCTTGACTTTCTGTGCCAGAAAAAAAGCGCCAACCAGAATCTGAATCAAATTCTGGCTCAGTGCGATACATATACCCGACTAGCAAACCCTCAACAGTTATTTTATCGGTTGCGATACAACTTCCAACCTTGTCTACTAATTGTTCTAATTGTTTTTCAGATAACTTAAATTTTTTTATTTGCATCTTAATTTAATTTACAAAGTCTTTTTTTGTTCATATTTGTGACTCTGATTACTTTTTCTGTCTTCCAATTGATACAAATCAGGGTCATTCTCTGCTTCTATTACTTCTTTACGAGTGCTATTCCTCCGTCGATGCATTTGCTGCCTCTTTCGCCATTCTTGCCCCGGCTTATGTCCAATATCTATTTGATCCTTTTTCAAAGTCTTTTTTGTGTTAGGATCAATCATCTGCCCTTTACTGTTTCTTGGCTGATTTTCCTTAATCTTCTCTATAGTTGATTTTCGTAATTTAACTCTATTTTTTACTGGATCTGTTACACCTGTATTAACTTTTGTTGTCGATTCTGAATTTGAAGAAGTTTTGACGTTTGTGGCAACCTTCTGCTGACCTGCTGGCTTGGCCTGTTGCACCTGCGCCTGTGGTTCTGGTTCAGACTGTTGTTGGCTTTTTGGAGTCGTTACACTTTTGACTTTCCCAAAAGATTTATACGTTCCAATTGCCCCAAATGCAACTACAGCACCTGTCTGAGTTGCAAATTCTCTAAACTCCTGTTCATCACTTGTTAAACAATTAGGATACCTTTCAATAGCTCCTTCAGGATCTTCCACAAATTCATCGAACATTTTCTGAATAAATGGCGAGCCTGGCTCGTGACCTTCTAGGTTAAAAGTATAATTTTGATTATTGAATTGTACATGCGTTACAACAAAGTCATGTTTGTAAGTAAACAATCCCCACAGAATTGAAACTTCTTTTTCCTCCTTAATTAATGTCAGTTGAGTTTTACCTGTTTTAGCGTCAACTGTTAGTAAATACCACTTCTCCTCTTCTCCATCAATGTCAGTATTACAAATTGGGCTATTCCCTGCAAACTGATACGGTGTGTACCAAGGATATTGTTCAAATAAAGGATCCACACTCAAAAACTTCCCTATTCTGGTATCATAAATCCGCATTCCATAGTCCTGCTGATTTCCGGTTCCCTTAACATCATTATCATTCTCTTTCCCATTAAACCCATACCTAAACTGAGTTCCGGCGGTGTAGGAGCGGTTGGGCATCAACATCCCAAACGGAGGGCTGCTTCTAACTCAAAGAACTACCCTAAAGCTACACTGCTTTTTTGACATTTGCTAACACTTTTAATCCCTGATTAATACTTATCTTAGACTCATTCCTGCTACGTGGTTACCAACCATCACAGGAACCCTTAAACCTTACATATACATTTTTCAACATGCGATCTTCCTACGAAGTACTTCCCCTTTTTGAAGAGTTCATCTCGGATACTCGAAAAGGTAAACGCCGCAAAGCTAATGGTGCCCCCTTGAGCATTGGAACCGTAAAGAACTACGAGACTGTTTTAAGGCTATTACAGGCCTATGAAGAGGCTGCTAGCTCAAAACTAACCGTTCGGGTATGGAAGGGCTTTAATAAGCGTTTAGAACAAACAGAATCGGCCTATTGGAAACGGTTCTTCAAGCGCTTCAGTGAATTTGTGTACAAGAGGGGTGGTTTTGACAACTANAAGGGCTTTAATAAGCGTTTAGAACAAACAGAATCGGCCTATTGGAAACGGTTCTTCAAGCGCTTCAGTGAATTTGTGTACAAGAGGGGTGGTTTTGACAACTACTTGGGTATGGTCATTAAAACCCTCAAAACCTTTTTCAAATACCTCAAAAAAGAGAAACACCTCCCCATAGGGGATTTTATCAGCCAACTTTACGTTTTCAAAGAAGACATTCCTGTAATTGCCCTGAGTCCGGAACGCGTGCGGTATTTGATCTATGATACCGATCTACGAGCCCAGCTCAATGCGGTTCAGTTGAAGGCTTTGGACATCTTCATTTTTGGATGTGCTGTAGGATTACGGTTTTCAGACTTGGTGCAGGTGAGCTCGAAAGACATTAAAAAAATGGAAGGAGCTTGGTACCTGTCAAGTGTTAGCAAGAAGACCAAAACAGCAAGCTTGGTTCGGTTACCCGATTATGCCAT
>NZ_JBOBEW010000016.1:0-4180 GCF_050589245.1 Endoryza foliicola
GCCATGAACCGGCCCATTGATGGAATTGACCTAGATGGTTGTGAATGGCAGCCTGTAAATGCTACAGGTGAAAATGTAGCTGTTGGGTCTAAGGAAACAAGTGATTATCGTTGGGTGGGTTTCGGTTTAGATGGAAGAGGTGCCGAAGGTTCCGTTGCAAGTGCAACTTTAAGGCATGGGAACTCAACTTATAGATTTAATTCTAGTTTTGACCAATCTACACGAAGGGGAACTGGATCACTTGCCATAAGCGATGGCAAAGGCAACAGCTTGAATATTTATATTTTTGGAGACAATTCCGCACAATGGTCGCAGTCTTCAAACGGCAAGATAACTGAGACTGCTGTATATCAAGACAGGTTTTATAAGGGTACACCAGGCAATAATTATGATAAAGGTACTTTTGTACCAAGGGATGTAAGCGGATATACAGGATTGGATTTTAGTTTTGAGAGAGCAACCCACCATGTTTGGGTTGGATGGTATCAAGAGGCTATTGAGAGTGATGGATTAGGGCCTGTTGAATTCCTCATCGGCGCTGGTGAGCTTAGGTTAGCAGGACGTGGGGTATCCGCTTTGGGACGCGGCTTATCATATGTCGGGCGAAATTTACCTAGGGGAGGACTTGATTTTGTAGAATACAAGGCGGCGAGGGGAGGAACAGAAACTTTGGGTAATATATTGACTACTAATGCTGCGGGGAAACCTGTTCTGCAGCGTGTTAGCACAGAATTTTCTCATACATTTATTACACAAAGGATGCAGCGAGCTCACAACTTACCCAATTGGTTGGTAAACAATAGAATAAATGTTTGGAAACTCAATACGATACAGCATTCGTTAATTGACAGCTATCGCTTTAAGTTCTTGCGAAATGGACTTAAGTCAGATGTAGGTTGGTTTAAGAAGTATAATTGGTTCACGACGAAATTTTAATAATATTACGTTTATGTTTGGATTTTTTAAAAAGAGCACGTCTATAGATATAGAAATCAAGTTATTATCAAGTCTTGTTAATATTTTGCCTGTGAAATATAGTGAGCTTGCGAAGCAAATCGATGGAGATCTTTTCAAAGAAAAGTATCATCAGATGAAACCTGTCCGAAATTATGTAGGGTTTATTTACAAGCCGGGAAAATCTAAACTTTTCGAGAACCGAAAGAAAAGGAGTGCTATTCTCCGAGGGATGCAGGTTTTCAATATTGCAGAAAATAATTTTGCTGATATTGAAATTTATCTTTCTGGGGGGTTAATCGCTGGTTACGCTACACCAAACACGTCACGCTTTATTCCCGATTCAAATAATGTTAGAATGAAACTGTTCCATTGTGAATATATGGACGATTTAGATACTCAGGAGATGGGCTTTTTCTCCGCTGAGGAGTTGGCATTTATAAACCCTTCAGATATATATGAAGTTGAACTAAATGGAAAATTGTATTATCACATATTCGATTTTGAAGACGGAGATTTTATCGGAGTTGATAGAGAGAAGAGGGTATATAAAGTAACCCATGACCCATATGAAATTACTTTAATTAATGGGGAACTGTTACTATTCTTGAAATCATTTCATTCAAAGTGAATTAAAAAAAATCCGCATTTGCAAGGTGTGTCAAAATATTAAGCATGTGAAAAGTTCTTTCCCTTCCATTCTGTTCGAAGCACATAAAACAAAACTAGGAACTAAAAGATAAAGCCGTTTGGCAAGTATCCAAAAAGATACCAATTATTTGAAGTCGAAGTCACAAAAAAGGTTGAAATTTAGGCCGTTAATAATGTCAGTTTAAAAAAAATCAAATAGAAGTTCATTATTATTACAACGTAGTATATTCTTGACTGGTTTCCATATTTCAATAAGCTTCCAATATATTCTTTCCAAGATTTCTCCATCCGCTAAGTCTAAGTATTAAATAGTTTCACAAATTCACTTATTTTCATAATTAAACTATTTAGGGAAGCCTACACTGTTATTTACAATTATTGTAATTCATTGCAAGTCTCCATTTTCTCTGCGCTTCCAGAGCTGATTTCAAGAAAGGTTGGTGTAGTTCTTCATANAACTATTTAGGGAAGCCTACACTGTTATTTACAATTATTGTAATTCATTGCAAGTCTCCATTTTCTCTGCGCTTCCAGAGCTGATTTCAAGAAAGGTTGGTGTAGTTCTTCATACAACTGAACATATACTTTCTCTTTATCATTTAAGACTATTGTAACAGATAATTGAATTTATATCTTCTTATTTTTAACTACTATTTTCGTTTTATTTACAATGTCATTGAGCTGGACAAAAAAGAACAATTTTGTTTAAAATGGAAACTACATACCGTTGAATAACGCATAGATAATTATGTAACAGGAAATGGCAGGGATAAATTAACTAAGAGTCAATACCAATGAGTTTATACGAAGTTGCAATACACTCAAAAACTTCATCCTCAAATAAAATGATAAAGTGCTTGTCATTTTCAAAAATTGAATCTGAATGTCTCAGATGTACACTGTTCATGACACGTAATTCATTAAGCCAATCGCTCTCTATCAACTCATATAAAATATTCTTTTTCATTGAAAATCGAGTGTAATAATCGTAATGCATATAAATCTCTTCATTTGGATAGCCGCACTTAAAAATTAAGCATTTGAGAAAAACAAGATGTACATTACCAAAGACTAGTGTTACATCATCATTGGTTTTACATAAACTGAACGAATAGTAGTCTTTAGTGATACACTCAAATTTTACTTCTTCTTTTACTGTCATAATCTTGTTATTTTACCTGTTTTTCTATTAGTTACCTCAGTATATCCAGAACTGCCATTTAAGTTTTTTGTCAAATTAATTTCAAAAGTTGCTTCTCCAGTTCGATTTTGAAAAATCCATTTGGATTTTGGTATGCCAGCTTCTATTAAAGTAGCAACACTTCTTGTATTTAAGTAGTATACTTGTCCGTCTCTTATGACATAGTCTATAGGTAAGTTTGCAGGCGCCCATATTCCGTTCTTCAAATTCACTACACCTTCTGGTATGGACTGAACTCCTAAAATTTTTTGTCCTGTCAATGAATAATTATTTGAATGGTTAGGTTGTGCAAATTTTCCATTTTTGACATCTACAATAGACCTCGCTTGCTCACCTGCATTAATATTGGGTTGAGTTGCTTTTAAAGAATTAGTTTTATCACCCGAAGCAGATTGCTGACCAGCAGTGGAAAACTTTCTCCCTTCAGAGTTTGTCTTATTATTTGCTGACTGTTGTTGTTTGTTCGTGTTTGAGTTTGTGTATGTCCCCTTCTTAGTATTTACCACAGCAGCACCAAGAAAAGCATTCTGAAAGAGTTCCTTTATCTCTGCTTCATGTTGTTTAATATGTTCTGCATGTTTTTCAACATCTGTCTTCATAACCCCAAACATCGCATCCAGCTCCTCTTTAGTTTTGCCTTCAAATTCTGACAGCATTTTCATTCCCATGCCAGGATTTAACCAACTTGACTCATCAGTTTGATAATAGTTGTTGCCTCCATATATAAAGAAATAACTAGCTGGCATTAGGAAACTTAGAGGTGCATATCTTTCGCTTACCTTATATAAAACGCTTTTTCCTTGCTCATTAAAAGTTACACTGTAATATAGATTTTCTGCACCATCTAAATCAATATTTGCTATTGGGCTATTGTTTGCAAACTGATAAGGTGTAAGCTCAGGATACTTATCAATTAACGGATCCACACTCAAAAACTTCCCAAGTCTCGTATCATAAATCCGCATGCCATAGTCTTGCTGATTTCCGGTTCCCTTAACTTCATTGTCATTTTCCTTCCCATTAAACCCATACCTAAACTGAGTTCCAGCGGTATAAGAGCGGTTGGGCATCAACATCCCGAACGGAGGGCTGCTTCTAACTCAAAGAACTACCCTAAAGCTACACTGCTTTTTTGACATTTTAAAGTCTGGGTGATGATTGTTTCCAGAGTATTGGTTATTGCTTTTTTAGCAAGTCGTGCATTTTTTCAATGGCTTGATCTAAAAAAGGCTGTGTGTAATTTACATATCGGTAGAACGAAGGGCTGTTGGTGGCATGCCCCGATATTTTTCTAACTAAATGTTCCGGCATCCCGGCAAGCAGCATGGTGGTAATGGCCGATCTCCGCATCAAGTGCGAACTCATCAGATCACA
>NZ_JBOBEW010000017.1:0-3690 GCF_050589245.1 Endoryza foliicola
TCAAGCCATTGAAAAGATGCACGACTTGCTGAAAAAGCAGTAACAAATACTCTGGAAACAATCATCAGCCAGACTTTAAAATGTCAAAAAAGCAGCGTAGCTTTAGGGTAGTTCTTTGAGTTAGATGCGGCCCTCCGTTCGGGATGTTGATGCCCAACCGCTCCTATACCGCCGGAAACCAGTTTAGGTATGGGTTTAATGGGAAGGAGAATGATAATGACGTGAAAGGCCTCGGAAATCAGCAGGATTATGGAATGCGGATTTATGATCCGAGAATTGGGAAGTTTTTGAGTGTGGATCCGTTGACAAAAAAATATCCGTTTTACACCCCCTTCCAATTCGCTGGGAATTGCCCTATTTTAGCAATTGATATAGATGGATTAGAAGGTAGTCAAAACAAAAACAAAACAGAGGAAGTTGAAAAAGAAAAAAGAATTAAGGAAAATAAAGAGCGGCATATCTTCGGCACAACGATGTCTAATAATGAACTTGCTTTAGATTGGGCAAACAAAGTGCATTGGGGTGGTTATATAAAAGAAGACAAATTGCATTATTACGAGGCAATTAGTTTTAATGTGGAATATGATAACAATGGAATAGCCATAGTTACTCCGAATCTGCAAGAAAGAACCATTGAAATAAACAATGAAAATTTTGGAAATTTTGGTGCTTGGGGTACCTTCACAAGAGAGGTAGGGGGTAAAAAATCGAACTATTATGAATTGTATTCAAATTATGTTTTTGAAAAAGCTCTTTATACAGTTGGTTATTCTTCCGAAAAATTAAAATCGGAATTGCAGGCTTTAGCATGGATTGAAATTGGTGGGCAATTTTTTAACGCATTTAAAGGATTTAAGATCGGTAAAAATAAAGGGAAAAATGAGATTCCGATAAGTGAGTTTAAATATGATCCTAAGGTTCGACTCAGGGCAGTAGCTCAACCTGATGGGCACTTATTTCCTTACTCATTTGACAAGATAATTGTTGAAAATGGTATTATGGAAAAAAAGAAAGGCGGATATCTAATGTTTAAATATTTAGGAGAAAGTAATGGTAAGATAGGGTTCTATGAAATCGGAGCAACTGAAAAGGGTGTGGTCGACCATCGGCTTTTTAGGCCATTTAAAGGGCAATAATAGAACATGAAATACAAATATATAATAGTTGATGCTGAAATGAATACAACAGGAATTAGGGACGAATATCTTGGAGAAATCGAATATTCAGAACTAAATTTGCCGGTTGAATTTATCAAGATTTTTTGCGAATGGTTATCAGCTTACAACCAGTTTAATTTTATAAAGGCACACCTTTCCAAGGAAGATAAAGACACCAATATTAAAATTCTAGATGACGCTGGTTTAAGTTTTGCAAAGGAATTGAAGTTATTGATTCCCAATGGCTCAAAAGTCAGTTATTATTCCGATGCATTGCAATGCAAGTTAACTGTATAACTTTACATTACTTTTAGTTATTAGTCAGTTATTGTTGATACGATTACACAATGCACAACCACAGCAAATTGAGTATGGCATCATAATGAACATAAAGGTGTAATTCCGTTGGTCCTAAAAGCACAACTGACCGTAATGTAATAACAAAAAAAATATATGATTATGTAATGAATGACGCATAAATGACAGAGCCCCTTACGGGTTTTGCTTTTTTACAGCTTCACTTTGCTGTCCAATAGATCATTCATTCGTTTTTGAGTAGGCATTAAGTTTATGATTTTAACCAATGCATTTTTTCGTTTTCGTTCCTTTGAGAAATCAACATCTGGTGTTCTTTCAATTAGATCATTTCAAGACTGGCCAAGACTTGACATATTGTAAATTATCGAAAAGCATATCTCTTAATTTTTTACTTACAATTATTTTATTGTGAGCTTCTGCGCCACTTCCAAAAAATTCGGTAGTTTTAAAAATATCATAATTTAAGTTTTCAGCATCTTTGAATTTCGGAAAAAAACCTTCAATTTGCGGACTATATTTTTTTGAATTACACACTGTGCACATCTCATATTGTGTGGCTTCTAAATTAAGTGTGGTTTTGGTTTGTGGAATTACTAATTGAACTACGTTTGAAGCAACCCCACTTTTGTTTAAGAGTTTTACATTTTTACAAGCAATCCCCAACGGCTTAAAAATATTCCCATAAAAATCAATTTCAACGAAAATTTCATCCAAAACCCATATCAATTCAAATAGTTTTCTTTTTTTCCATAAAGGTTCTCTTTTTAAAGTGAAACTGCTTTTTTGAATGGCTCCAATTCCGCATTTTCGACATAAGTTTTTAGTATCATAAACGGCATTAACATATCCCTCAACGTCTTCAGGTTGAGGATATCCATTTTCCCATAAGCCAACGTAAACAAAATAATCACTACTCAAATAATCCTTTTTCTCAAAATCAGTTGCAACAAAATACTTTACTTTCCATTCATCTAGTAGACTGATTATGGACGAACTAAAACTATTTTTATCGAAAACTATTTTTGAATACCCTTCTTTGCACTCAACCCCTTTATGCTTAAGAATATCAACTTGCTTAAAAGACCAATCGTGAAAAGCTGAATAAGAAATTCTCATAAATTTAATTTAATCCTAATGCTTTTAAAATCTCAGGGTAATCTTTGTAAATGCTTTTAGCGATTGCCCTTACTTGATCTGCCGTCACAGTAGCTGTATTAACTGCAGTACTTGAGTTTTTATATCCAACTTCAAGCCTCCACATTGTTGTAAACTTAATGTGTTCAGCTTTAGTCAGAATTATAGAAGGCCGCTCAGAAACATGTCCGAATTCAGGAAACAATTTTGCAAACCTTTTTTCAATTAGGTGATGGGCTTCCGCACCAGCACCTCGTATAACCCCTCGCAATTCTTTATATGCTTTGACACCATACTTTGCCGCATATTGTAAAGCACCAAATTTGCCAATTGATTGTGATGCTTGTATGTATTGTCCTGCCTTCCCAGCAGTTCCCAATCCAGGTAAGGGCATATAAATTACCTGTGGACTGAAAAGCATATGTTTTGGTTTTGAGAAGAAATCTTCTTCCGAAATATCAATTTGCTTTGATTCTCCTAAAAACTTATCTGCTCTGAATATTGAATATGTTACTTTAATTCTAGTTTCATAAGAATTTGCACCATTTGGTTGAACAACTATTACATTGTATTTTACATATGTTACCGCTACAGTATTAAAATCATCATAATCGAAAGTTACGACACCTATCACCCCCGGCTGTTTTTCTCTTTCACTAGCGAAATTATTTGCTGCTGCTTGATGACCGGAGTTTAAGAAAATCTTAAATGCTACATAAGGAACACTTACCTTTTCGTGCTTATCTTTTGGAATATCGCTTTCTTTTACTTTTTCGTTAGTATCTTCAGCTTCTCCGCCATCTAAATCTATCGCAACAGTTGGTCTATTTGATGCAAATTGATATGGTGTTAGCATTGGGTATTCTGATGCTAGCGGGTCCACACTCAAAAACTTTCCAAGTCTCGGATCATAAATCCGCATGCCGTAGTCCTGCTGATTTCCGAGGCCTTTCACGTCATTATCATTCTCCTTCCCATTAAACCCATACCTAAACTGGCTTCCGACGGTATAAGAGCGGTTTGGCATCAACATCCCGAACGGAGGGCTGCTTCTAACTCAAAGAACTACCCTAAAGCTACA
>NZ_JBOBEW010000018.1:0-3645 GCF_050589245.1 Endoryza foliicola
AGGAGTCTAAGATAAGTATAAATCAGGGATTAAAAGTGTTAGCAAATGTCAAAAAAGCAGTGTAGCTTTAGGGTAGTTCTTTGAGTTAGAAGCAGCCCTCCGTTCGGGATGTTGATGCCAAACCGATCCTATACCGCTGGAACCCAGTTTAGGTATGGGTTTAATGGGAAGGAGAATGATGTAGAAACTACTTTCTACGATTACGGTTTTAGGATATACGACTCGAAGATTTGCAGATTCAAATCGGTTGATCCATTATTCCAATCATTCCCACATCTAACCGTTTATCAGTACTCAAGTAACAATCCAATTGCTAATATTGATATCGATGGACTTGAAGGTAAATGTGTAATAACTGAACAATTTCAAAGTTCATTTATTGAAAAGCATAATTTACTTCAAGACGATCATGTTAAAAATGCCATTTATAAAAATCAAACCGTAATAATGAAATTAACTTATGCAAAAGGGCCAGACGATAAAGACTCAAAAGATGTCATGTTGAATGACGGAGGTGAAGGTGCTGCAGTACTAGTAATTGAAATGCAAACAAATGGGGTTACTGCTCAATGGGGAAACTTATTTGAAAGCAATCCCCTAAGTTTGAGAAAATCCAAAATTAGTGTTAAGCGCGAAGAAACAAGCCTAAGTATAAATTCACCTTCTAAAACGATAGACCTACCTAGTCCGGATGCTTTTGTTAAGAAAATCACTAAAAAAACAAAGAAAAGACCAGGTTTTGAAGATTTAGACATAAATGTTCCTATATCCAATTTATTTATCTTAGGGACAGTAGACGTCTTTCCAGACGGACAGAAAAATGGAAGTATTAGTAGAGATGCTTCGATTAGTGACTTAAAAAGGTATAGAAATCTCTTAAGAGATATCCGAGAATCCGGATCTGTAGAATCTGTTTCTATATCATTAGAATTTAGAGTAGGAGAGGGACTTGATTCAAACGAAAAAAGTGCAGTAGATAGAGGAATAGAAAATACCCGTAGGACATTGAAACGAGATTTTGAAAAAGCAGGAGTTCCAAATGTGGATATTAATATAAAGTCAACTAGTGGAGCAGCGTCTCCTCCTAGTTTTATAATGAAACCTAAAAAAGGAAACTAATGAGTCTTAACAATGAACTTATTAAAGCGGGGCGATTAAGTATTATTCGACTTTTGTTGGCAATATTTATTATAGTTGGCTTGGATTTTAGTTTACAGTCTCAAGTAAAACTTGACACTATTCATTGGTCAAGCACTTATCAACTTAGGTGGATGGATTTTCAAGCAACTAACACGGATGAATCAAATCATGATGCGTTTTCCTCAATCTCAGTAGAATATTATCCTACTAAAATAAATAGTGAAAAGATTTATAAGTTAAGTGTAGTTTGTTATTTTAATCGAAAGGAATCATTTACAAGATCTATGGGAAGCATTCTGTTATCACATGAGCAAGGCCATTTTGACATAGCAAAAATATTCTCTAAAGTTCTTGAGTCGAAGTTCGACGAATTCTTAAAGCTAAATAGCTTTTTGACCTATAATCAGATAGACTCAATTTATAAGTCTATTGAAGTTTTGTGGGATGAATATGATCTTAAATATGATAATGAAACAAACTATTCAAGAAATAGTGAACAACAAAAAAAATGGACCAAGAAAATAAAAGCTGAACTTTGCGAGAGGTGCCATATTTGCGAGCCTAAAATTCTAAAAAGGTGAAGTTTACCAGGAAGCAATTAAATATCTTACACTTAGAAGTTACTACGTACTGATGTGCTGTGCTATTGGTTTGTCAAATGAAATTGATAGTACAATGAGAATAGAGTCTACTCGTGAGCTACGGAGTAGCCCTTAAAGGCACTTCCAGAGGTTCCTCTCTGCTTAATTTGCTTTGCAAATTAAGCAGAGAGGAATGACCTAGTGATTTTAAATAAAATGTTGGATATTTTTCACTCGACCTTCGACTGGTACCTCGGACCGCCCTCTGACTAGACCTGCGGTCTGCTCAGGTTCCGCTCAGGGACCTCTAAAGTCAAACTCAAAATCGCTTGTAGGAATCTCTTAGATATAAGATTACACTTGTACATACTCCCAACGCTCTTTAACTAGTATGCCATAAAATATTTCGGAGCCATTATTTCAATAGTACAAAACGATGTATACTAATGAAAGGAGACGAGCAACTTTATATACAAGCAACCAACCAAAATTTGGCAAAATTGAAGAGAGCTTTTTAGTTATTAAATAGAGTGAATCAACTAAATATAAAATTTTGTTTTAACTGACCGATTAAAGAGTGCGATTACTCTACCAATCTGATTCTTCTATCTCAACTTCACTTATTAGTCTATCATTAATCTTATACATATCTTCAATAGATACTTGAAACCAATATTCCTTATTATCAATGAATACACTGAATACGAACTCCATTCCTGTCGAATCAAATCCTCCTTCATATAAATTCGTTTGAAACATATCATCAGATTCAATCTCAGCCCATTCCAACAGACTTTTATTTTCAAGGACAATTTGCTTAGAAATTTCATAAAATTCTAACTCAAGTTTGTGTTTCATTCTAAATTATTTATTTGTGTTTTAAAATCTTCTGACTACTAAGACCTGCCTCATCCATCATCTTTCCAGCTTGCTGGTAAACATCTTTTGCGGTTGCATTTGGATGTTCATCAATCCATTTCTTCCATGTTGTTGTCCAATTGTTTCCTGCTCTATGCAAATATTTGTGAAGACTTTCTGGTATTTTGACGGTATACAAATCCACATTAATGCCTCGCGATTTAAAGAACTGTCTGTATCTCGCTGCGGCTGGACCTCTAAATGCATTAAAAATATGATGACTAACAAATCTTTCTATAGTGGTGCTTGCTGGTAGAAGTTTCTGAGTTACTGAAGCTTCTTTTAAAGTTTCAAGTGCTGAGGAAGTTTGCTTGATTGGAGATTTAAAAGCAGAAAGGCTTAAGATAATATCTCCGGCAGCATATCCATAAACTGCATAATTTTGAACAGGCTCAGGCAAATCACCGTACTTATCTGCCAGATTTATGGCATACTCCATGGCGTTTTCAACTGGCGTATTTGTAAGCATCCTGCCAATTGCTTTTATTGATCTCACAGGATGACTTACTAAATTAATTGTTCCTTGTACTGGCGCTTCAATAGCACCAGCAACACCTAATGCAAGACCGAAAGCCTTAGCTTTTGTAGAATTGGGTTTAGTGGTGATAGTTATTACTGCTTCAGTTGCGAACCATTTAGTAAAAGGATCAAAACTTTCAGCACCGTCTAGATCAACAAATCTTATTGGATTGTTTTCCGAAAATTGATAAACTGATAACCAGGGAAACTTTTTCGTCAACGGATCCACACTCAAAAACTTCCCAATTCTCGGATCATAAATCCGCATACCGTAGTCTTGCTGATTTCCGGTTTCTTTTACATCATTATCATTTTCTTTCCCATTAAACCCATACCTAAACTGGCTTCCAGCGGTGTAGGAGCGGTTTGGCATCAACATCCCGAACGGAGGGCTGCTTCTAACTCAAAGAACTACCCTAAAGCTACACTGCTTTTTTGACATTTGCTAACACTTTTAATCCCTGATTTATACTTATCTTAGACTCCT
>NZ_JBOBEW010000019.1:0-3588 GCF_050589245.1 Endoryza foliicola
AGCCCTCCGTTCGGGATGTTGATGCCAAACCGCTCCTATACCGCTGGAAGCCAGTTTAGGTATGGGTTTAATGGGCAGGAGAAGGATACAGAAATGAATGAAAATATTACAACAGCACTTTTTTGGGAGTATGATTCCAGGACAGGGAGGAGATGGAATTTGGATTGCAAACCCCAAATACAAACAAGTCCATACAGTTGCCTGTCTAATAATCCAAATTCATTTTCAGATGTAAATGGTGATACTGCAGTGATTGAAGTTAACAGGCATCAAACCTTAAAATATGTTAATGGACAATGGATTGATGCAAAAACCCGGCAAGCTGTTCACGCTGGAGATAAAGATAAAAATGGTAAAGATATATTTTCTCAAAAAACACAGAGTAAAATGAATGATTATGAAAAACTAAACTCTATCAATGAATTTTCACCTGTTACATCACGAATTAATTCTTGCAAAAACAATATTATTTTAAACTCAGGACCAGTTCCAAATCCAAACTCGGGAACGATAGCCGGAAGTGGTGTAAATACAATAGACTATTTTAATTCAATTAATAATGGGGATTTAACCCCTGATATTAATGTTTATTTAGCTGGCGAAAAGTCGATAAATCCTAGACTTCTAGAGAATGGTAAGAATTCGGCTGTGCCTTCCTACATAGGTATGGGGCATGAACTAGGTCATGTATGGCATTTGTTAAATCCTAATAGTACACTGGCCGAATTCAGTCAATTGATCGGTTTTAATACCGGTACATCCATGAGTGAAATAAATGCAATGTATTGGGAGAATGTATTGAGGACTCATGCGAGTCTACCCTTGAGGCTATACTACAGTATAAATGATCAATCAAATAAGCCCGAGTTAAACGCAAACGTTTTTTTTGATGGCGTAAAAATTATACATAGAACAAAATTACAGAATGGGAAAATTGTTGGTTTATCACCAGAAATAGTACAATCCATCACTCTTGTTGGGTTGTCTGGAAGAGATCAAACAAAAATGGAAAGAAGTGTTCATTAACTTTTATAGAAAAATGGCAACTTGATTGTTTTTAAACCTATCTTCTTTAAATAAAGCTTCATCAAAATCTAATATTTGAAAGATCCTCTTTGTTAATAATGATTGAATCAATTCTTGACTTATACGATAGAGGTTCTCGATTTAATTCACCTTCATTAATAACAATGTTACACATATGAATAAATTTATATTTTTTTGGATTGTTATTTTGAATTTGGTTTTCACAATTCAAAGTTCGGGGCAAATAGCGGAATTAAACTACCTTGAAACCAATTGTTGGGACACACCCCAGATTAAACAAGAAAAAAGCGAAATTTATTACAATAGAAATTATTCAGATTTTTTCTTCGTTCTCCTAAGGGACACTTGTAGAGTTTCTAATAGAATTACAAGGTATTATTTTGCGATCGACACAAGCTATAAGAAAGATAATTATTTTCCATCTTTCCATGCTGATTCGAATTGTGTTAAATCAATTGAATCATTGATTAGGAAAAACTTCACAATGCTATCTTCAAAATTTCCTGATGTGTTTGGGCATAAATACCTTGAATTTAAAAAGTATATTCGTCTATACATAGGCTACACAAATGAAAATGGAAATTCTGTTATTGCAATTCAGCTAGTTTCGGTGGATGAGATTTTGAAAAATAGGAGGTATTTTGAAGAATTGAATTTGCTTGCTCAGAGAGACTACGATCGACTGAGACTGATATTAGTTGAACATATTGCAGAATCCTATATTATTTCCGATTGGATACGTGGACGAGGGGTTAGTATACCTATAAAGTGAATATCGTATAATCGTTTGTCCTATTAAACTAGATATTACAAAAAATTCCTGACAATCGAATTAACAGCAACAGGAAACTGCTTTCCCTTCAATACAGGACATAGACTACAAGTTAACCTTATCAATCAATTTAAATATAGCTAGTCACAGGACATTTTTCTTTTCAAAACACTCATTTAGTATTTCGAAAAAATCAAAGCATAACATTATTCAAAGTTCAACTTAGCTGAATCCATTTAATTGATATATTGCTAACATCAGTTATATTCTGGGTAGAATCTATTCTTTTGTGTGAGGGTTCAAAAAAAGAATATACTCTATTAAACCCTTTAATTGGAAGAAAATAATTATAAAAATATAAATCATCATGCACTGAGTATATTTCTTTGTAGTCTATTGCTGCTAATAAGAGTTCGTTAAAATTTATTTGTATTATTCCATAAAATGTCATTGATTTAATTATATCAGCTTCGCAATCAATTATGATTGATTTCAAATAAATATTGTTCTTGGTTATGTGTATTTTCTTAATGAATGAGCCTACTGTTTGAACCTGCTTTTTGCCATGAATAAAGCGTTCAATACTACTATATTCAAAGTTGGAACTTTCAATTTTTAATGCAATGTCATTTAGTTGACTTAAAGAATATTTACATTCGATCATAATTAGCGTTCTATTTTTTTATTTCTGCCTTAACATTTGTTTGAAATAGTTGAACTTCTCCTCCTTTATATGTTTTACCTGGTTCTAGCCAACTTTCAATGTCCGATGATATTGATTGTAAAAATTTAGTGTCTTCACTCAGAACCACAGTTGTTTTAACCCTACCTTCTAGTGGTATTCCAAGTTTACTGGGATCGGCATTTGGAAGGGTGAAATAAGATCCTAAGATAGGTCTTCCCTCGGAATCAAGATAGGTCCATTGAACAAGTTCAGTCCCCTTTTTGATCGTAGTTTCGAAAACTTTTTCGTTAAGATCGATACCTTTTATATGTTGTACCGCTTTTTCTTCTGTAAAACCAACAGATTTGTAATACTCTTTCGCAAAATTAAAGCGGCTTTTTGCCAGTCCTTTGACTACAGAAGCAGTAGTGTTTAATGATACTCCCAGTATTTTACCACCACCCCAAGTTAAAAATGCATCAACTAAAGCCTCTCGAGAACGTTTATCTTGAGCAGTTCTCTCTTGTGGCGTTTTCCCTGTATTGTGCTCAAAAGCACCAATCACTTGAGATGCAAGTAGGGTTCTTGTCATCCATCCTTTGGTAATAAAAACATCTGTTACTACAGCTCCAGCTACAGCCATACCGGTCCCCATGGCATTTAACCATAATTTTCGGCCTTCAGAATTATCAAAGTAATTCGAGAGAGGAGTACCCGAAACTCCAATCCCATTTAATGGTATACCGGCTTCACTTCCGTCTAAGTCAATAGTTGCAATTGGAGTATTCGACGAAAATTGATAAGTAGAAAGCATTGAATAAGCTTTTTCCAAAGGATCCACACTCAAAAACTTCCCAATTCTCGGATCATAGATCCGCATGCCATAATCTTGCTGATTTCCGGTTCCTTTTACATCATTATCATTCTCCTGCCCATTAAACCCATACCTAAACTGGCCTCCGGCGGTGTAGGAGCGGTTGGGCATCAACATCCCGAACGGAGGGCTGCTTCTAACTCAAAGAACTACCCTAAAGCTACACTGCTTTTTTGACATTTGCTAACACTTTTAATCCCTGATTTATACTTAACTTAGACTCCTTCCTGC